>DASXGO010000028.1:0-2610 GCA_036489055.1 Candidatus Cybelea sp.
CGCAGGCGTTTGGCCACGTCGAGCGTGAGGTCCGCCTCCTTCAAGCCGCCATGCTCGCTTCCGGAATCGCTCCCCCCATGGCCGGGATCGATCACGATTAGCCGGGGATTCGTCGCCACGTAGCTGCTGCGCGGACCGAACTTCCAACCGCCGTCTGCGGTGGTCCCGGAATCCGAGGGTGCGTTGTCGGCCGGCGCCGGCGTAACCAATACCGGATTCTGTACGCCGCTCGAAACGACGCTGCCGAGCGTACCGTTCCCCGACCGCGCCGCGTCGTCGCTCACTTCGTCGGTGCTCACTTCGATCTGAAGACCGTTTGCCGACGGCGTGACCGCGATCGCGTTGGCTTGACCTAACGTGAGCGCTACGCGTACCGTCGCTTCGTCGATTTGTCGCGCGCGTACCGAAACGACCGGGCTCGGCGCAGCTTGGTCGATCGGCGGCCCCTGTAGCTGCGCGGTCTTGATGTCCACCCAAAAACGGTTGTCGGGATCGCGCAGGCGGTGCCATGCGTACGATGCATTCCCGTTCACCGCGACCGTTATGGTCGCACCCGTATTTGAAGGCTGGGAGGTGACGCCGGTAACCACGGCCGGTCCGTTCCCGGGCGCGGCGTTCGCGTCCGACGGATTACCGTCGTTCTCGGTCGCGGAGGGCTCGGGCTCGGGTGTCGGCGATTCCTCCGCAACGCTCTGCGGCGATGCCTTTGCCCCGTTGACGGCGAGCACGACGTCGCGCGCGCCGTTATTCTGCGGCGCACGCGCGGAAGCACCGGGCTGCAACGCGACCGTGACGGTCGTGACGGGCGCGCGAACCGTACCGCTCGTCGCAATCTGGACCGAGCGAACTCCGCCGGCGTTGATTTGTCGCGTTCCGGCAAGCGCCGTCCCGACGCCGTCGAACGCGTACGTGACCGCGGCCGAACTTTGCGTCACGATGCGTGGCCGCAGCGGCGCCCCGCCGTGGGCCAGCAGGGTGACGCGATCGCGCGAGGCTCGCACGTCGAGGCTTGCGAGTTGCGGCTGCAGCACCTTCACCGCGCCGTCGTCACGGATCGCGAGATCGAGCCCGCGCAATACTTCGTTGAGCGGCAAGAAGACTTCGTTGCCGCGCTGGTATGGCGCAAATGCGGCCTGCAGCACGATGGGACCGATGTCGTAGCGGCGATCGCCGACCGCGAAGCTGACCACGGTCGGGACCGACGTCGTGATCAGCACGTATCGCTCGCCCGGCTTCCACGTCAGCACCGAATCCGTAGCGCGCAACAATGTAGCGAAGCCCGGATCATTGACGCCTATGGCCGGCGCTCCGCCCTTCGAGTCGAGGTGGGAGAACCGAATTGACTGCCCTTGATAGACCGCGGTCAGCGGCGCGTCCGCACGCGCGGGCGCGCGGCTCGCCACAAAAATCGTCGCCGCGGCGAGACTACCAGTCAGCGCGGCGAAGCGGCTGATCCAGCTCAAGATGTCCTCCGGGAAGCGTTTCCAATCGGCTTCCGTCCACCGTCACTTGCACGGCATCGATGCCGCGAACGCCGGTCACGGTATACACGAGCGCCTTGAACTCGCCGTTTTCGCCGAACGATCCGCCGGCCTGCGATTCGACTTCCTTCGAAAGGTCGATGGTCGCCGTCGAGCCGTCGATCGTGACGCCGAGCACGTGCGTTCCGGGCGGAAAGCGAATCGCGTTGATCTCCTTTGGCGGTCCCGTTACGGCTTCAACCGCGGCGTAGAGCACTTGATTGTGAAGGTGCTCGGCAGCGCTCTCCCCGGGCTCGCGCGGCCGCATCGAAACGCGGCCGCTGCCGAGCGACGTTCCATCGAGTTTCGTATGATAGACGGCAATCGTTTCGCCATTGGAGGCGCGCTGCGTCTGAAGGTACCAATATGCCGCTGCAACGATGACCAGCAGCGCGAGCAGCAAGGGAAAGCGGGGCGATCTCACCTCGGAATGAATGCTTCGCGAAGGTCGGCCGAAATACCCCCGTCGAAGGCGCGGCACGTGAGCGGCGCATCGCGGTGAAGTGGCTGGGAAAAGCGATTGCGCGCGAGCGGCGCGCACTCGAGCGCGCGCGAAAGCGTTTCGTCACCAAACCGAGCGAGAAGCGGCTGCACGAGGTGCGCACCACAGGCCGGCGTTTTCGATCGCTGCTCGAAGACGTGGCCAGCATAGCAAAATCCGAGCGGCTTCGCCGGCGCGTGAAGCGGGCCTCCGCCGCGACGGACGCCGCGCGCGACGCCACGATCATCTTGCGGCTGCTTCAAACCAGCGTGGCCGCGGAAGAGGCCGCGACCGCACAACCATTACTCGAGCGGCTGCTCGAGCAAGAGCAGATCGCGACGCGCGACGCGTGCCGCGCGCTTGCACGCATGCATTTCACGCCGTAACGTGAAGCCGCAGCGCGTCGATTTGCACGGCGTCGAAAACGTCGACGAGCTCGTCGAGCGAGTGCTGCAGACCCGCTTGCGCGAAGCCCGCTCGTTGGCGAGCGGGCTCGAACGGCGGGACAAGCAGGGCCTTCACGACTTTCGCATAGCCTGCAAGCGCTTGCGATACGCACTCGAGCGGTTTCAGACGGTCGAGCCGTCGCTCGAAGAAATCGCAGAGCGG
>DASXGO010000256.1:0-2758 GCA_036489055.1 Candidatus Cybelea sp.
CGCGTGCTCTTCGAGCGCGGGATTTTTACCCGTAACCAATCCGTACTGATTCGCGGCGTCAACGATACCCGCGAACGGATGCAGCTGCTGGTCAAACGTCTGGGCTACATCAACGTTCACCCGTACTACGTCTACATGCACGATATGGTGAAAGGCGTCGAGGAGCTGCGTACGACGATCTCGACGGCCGTCGATACCGAGAAGTACGTCCGCGGAAGTACGGCCGGTTTCAACACGCCGACTTTCGTTTGCGACGCGCCGGGCGGCGGCGGGAAGCGCGACGTCCATTCCTACGAGTACTACGACCGGGAGAACGGCATCGCGGTCTACGCGGCGCCGAGCGTCAAGCCCGGTAAAGCCTTCGTCTACTTCGATCCGATCGACCAGCTGTCGCCCGCCGCGCAGTCGCGCTGGCGCGCGCCGCAGATCCCCGACGAGATGATTCACGAAGCGGTTCGCTACGCCGGCATCCGCGATCAGCAGCTCGTTGTAGCATAAGGAGCACACCCGATGAAAACTCCGAGAACTTGCGTTCTCGTCGTAGCGGCCCTGATCGCGGCCGTCGTGCTCGGTCCGCCGCCGGCGGCACGAGCGGACCTGCCGCCGCTCATTCCGCGCACCGTTCTCTTCGGAAACCCGGAGAAAGTAGCACCGGCGATATCGCCGAACGGATTGAAGCTCGCATACCTTGCCCCCTCCAATGGCGTGCTTTCGATTTGGGTGCGGACGATCGGCCGCAACGACGATCGCGTCGTGGCCACGGACCCGACTCGTCCGATTCGCAACGTCATTTGGCAGCCCGATTCCGGGCACGTGCTCTACGAGCAAGATAAGGGCGGCAACGAAAACTTCCACGTCTATCAAACCGATGTCGCGACGAAGGCGACTCGTGACCTCACTCCCTTCGGCGATAGCATCCGCAGCGACATCGAGAACGTCGACACGCGCTTTCCAAACAGGATCCTGGTCACCTCGAACAAGCGGGATCCCAAGGTCTTCGACGTCTATCGCATCGATCTGCGCACCGCGGCCGCTACGCTCGATACGCAGAATCCCGGAAGCGTCGGCGGCTGGACCGAGGACAACAATCAGGTCGTGCGCGCGGCGCTGCAAGCCAATCCCGACGGCTCGAATGAAATTCTCGTTCGCCCGAATGCTTCGGCTCCATGGCACACGCTCCTGAAAGCCTCGCCCGATGACCAAATCAGTTCGGTAGCGTTCAGCCCGGACGACCGTTTGCTCTACATTTCCTCGAGCGTCGATGCGAACTCGACGCGCCTGCTACGATACGATCTTAGCAGCGGCACCTTTACCGTCGTTGCGTCGGACCCGACCTACGACGTCGGGACCGCGTTAATCGAAGAGAGATCGAGAAAAGTGGTTGCCGTCTCGTTCGAGCGCGACCGGACCGAGTGGGATGTCCTCGACCCGTCGTTTGAGGCGGATTTCGCCGCCTTGCGCAAGCTGCACGACGGAGATATCGGATTTCTCAGCACCACCGCAGACGGCCGGCATCTGATCGTCGATTACCTCGTCGACAACGGACCGGCTTCGTACTATTTGTACGATCGCGTCACCAAGCGCGGCAAGTTTCTGTTCGTCTCGCGCCCGGCGTTGCTCAACTATCAGCTCGCTTCGATGCAGCCCATAACCTACAAAGCGCGCGACGGGCTCACGATTCACGGCTATCTGACGCTGCCGGTCGGTATACCGTCGAAGAATCTCCCGATGGTGTTGTACGTCCACGGCGGCCCGTGGGGCCGCGATACGTGGGGTTACAACCCTTACGTTCAATGGCTCGCCGACCGCGGATATGCGGTGCTGCAGCCGAACTTCCGCGCCTCGACCGGCTACGGGAAGAACTTTCTCAACGCCGGAAATCGTCAGTGGGCCGGCACCATGCATCAAGATCTCATCGATGCCAAGGACTGGGCTGTCGCCCAAGGCTACGCCGATGCTTCAAAGGTTGCCATCATGGGCGGCAGCTACGGCGGCTATGCCGTGCTGGCCGGCGTGACGTTCTCGCCCGCTGCGTTTGCGGCAGGCGTCGACATCGTCGGACCGTCGAACCTCAACACGTTGTTGCAATCGATTCCGCCGTACTGGTCGACAGCTCGCGCAACGTTCGCATTACGTATGGGCGATACCGTCGACTTCTTGAACTCGCAATCGCCGCTTTTTAAAGCGGATCAAATCAAAGTCCCGCTGTTGATCGGACAGGGGGCGAACGACCCACGCGTCAACAAGCGCGAGAGCGACCAGATCGTCGCTGCGATGCGCAAGAACAACGAACCGGTGGAATACATCGTCTTTCCCGACGAAGGCCATGGCTTTGCGCGGCCTCAGAACACTCGGCGTTTCAACGCGGCCGTGGAGGCGTTTCTCGGCAAGTATCTTGGCGGACGCGTCGAGCCGGCCGGACCGGACGATAGCGTTACGGCGTTCGAGCACTAGCATAGTGAATGAAAAAGGCCTGCGGCTCGACTTCGCGATTGCGCTCAGCGCGCTGATCATCAGTTTGGTCGCGGCCGGCGCCGCCGTCTATCAGACCCGCGTGATTGCGCAGCAATTCAGCGCAACGGTCTGGCCCTACGTCAGCTTCGACGTGACGAACTCACCGTGGTCGTCGGAGCTGGACGTTCGCAATGACGGCCTCGGGCCGGCAATCGTCCGCAGCGTCGCGATTACTTGGGACGGCAAGCGCGAGCCGACGATTGAAGCGGTACTCGCGGCGGTCGCGACAGCCAATCCGCAAGCG
>DASXGO010000262.1:0-2037 GCA_036489055.1 Candidatus Cybelea sp.
GTGAAGGCCAGCAGTTCCGCCGGTGAGGAGCTAGTGAGCGGACCGATGATCTCGTGAACGTCGCCGCCCGAGCAGAAGTGCTCTCCGGCGCCGGTCAGGACGATCGCCTTGATCGTTCGGTCGTGCCCACGGCCGGCAAACCAGTCGCGCAGCTCGGCATAAAGGTCGAACGTCAGGGGATTGCGCCGCGCGGGACCGTCGAGCGTGACTGTGGCGACTCCATCGCAGACGTCGTAACGCGCTTTCGTCGTCATCGGGGAGCCTAACGAATCTCGAACGGCATGTCTTGCTCGAACTCCGCGCCGGCGCTGTTGCGCGCGATGACGCGCAAGCGGTACGGACGAATGAAGATCGGCGGCGCATCCAACACGTTGAGCGTAAACCCGAAACGCCCGTAGCCGGCGCGCGGAACGTCGATTGAAAACAGATTCGTCCGAACCTCAATGCTGGCTACGTTCGACGTCGTTACGAACGATCCCGAAAGGCGTTCGCCGCGACGGATGTCGAGCGACGAGAAATGCATGCCGAGAATGGCGGGCGGCGCTGCCATCGGTTCGAAGCGCGGCGTCGGCAACGCTTGCGTCGAACCGACCGAAACGTTTGCCGGAACGGCCGGCAGATGCGACGTGCAACCGATCGCGGCCGCGGCAAGCGCGAGAACACCGAAGGTGTACACCGCGGAGCGTCTGCCGGCTGCGTGCATCAAGGAACCTGAGCGCTACGAGCCGCGTATTCCTGCCGCAGAGGGCGCTTCCGTCGGTTGCGCGTAAAAGCCGCTCATGCACGGCGCTCAAACAGCTCCTCGCAGTCTTGCGTTTGACTATGCGGTGGGCATTTGCTGCGTATGGGTGTCGAGCGGCTTTTTCTTGGACGCTTGGGCGCACGGACACGTGCCCGTCGAGTCGTTCTTCACGCCGTATCATGCGGCGTTTTATTCCGGCATGCTCGCGTTGATGCTCGTCTTCGCCGGCTTTGCGGCAAGCAATCACGCCCGCGGCTATTCGTGGCGCGACGCGATTCCTCGACCGTACCGCGTGGCGCTCGTGGGGATTCCGATTTTCTTAGCTGCTGGCATAGGCGATATGATTTGGCATCGCCTGCTCGGATTGGAGGAAGGGGTCGACGCGCTGCTGAGTCCGACGCACCAAGTGATTGGCCTCGGCATCTTCTTCTTGTCGAGCGGACCCGTCCGCAGCGTGTTAGCCGACAGCGCTCGCTCGAAAACGCTGGCGACGCAGCTGCCGCTCGGGCTGGGTTTGGCGACGTGGCTGCTGCTCGCGCACTTTGGCACCGCGTACGCGCTCGACCCGGCAGCAGCTCGCGTCGACGCGCCGCCGGCGATCTCACCGTTCACGCCCGATTACCTCACGGCGCTGGGCGTCGGGTATTACAAGGTGTCGCTGGGCGTATTGGTCGTTATTTTCCAGAGCGCTCTCGTCGCCGGGTTTGCGTTGTGGCTCGTCTCGCGCATCCGTCCGTGTCCGGGGATGCTTACCCTGACCTACGCTATCGGCAGCATTCCGGCGGCGGCGGCCTTTACCAATCACTCGAACCTGCTCGCCATCACGACCGCGCAGGCATTGCTGACGGGTATTGCAGGCGATGCGCTCGTTGGGCGCTGGGATCCACGACCCGAGCGGGTCGGTCCCTTCCGCTGGTTTGCGGCGATCGTTCCGATGACGTTTACCGGCGTCTATTTGGTGGCCACGGCCATTTTCGGGGGCACGTGGTGGGACTGGAACATCGCGCTCGGCGCGTGGATTTGGTCGGGCGTCGTGGGCTACGCGCTGAGCCTGCTCGCCGCCGCGCGCCGCACGTGATTCCGGCTGCGCTGGCGTTGGGTGCCGCGTTGCTGCATTTTGCGACGTCATGGCGTTACGGGTACTTTCGCGACGAGCTGTACTTCATTGCGTGTTCGAAGCACTTGGCGTGGGGATACGTCGACCAACCGCCGCTCGTCGCGCTAAGCGCGTGGTTCTCGGCACCTGCCGGCTATCAGCTCGTCGCGCTGCGTTTGCTTCCGGTGCTGTGCGCGGC
>DASXGO010000283.1:0-4955 GCA_036489055.1 Candidatus Cybelea sp.
GTCATCGACGAGCTCGCCGACCTCATGCTCGTCGCTCCGGCGCGGGTCGAGACGACGATCATGCGCCTTGCGCAGCTCGGACGCGCGACCGGCATCCATCTCGTCGTCGCGACGCAGCGGCCGTCGGTGGACGTCATCACCGGACTCATCAAGGCCAACGTCCCGTCGCGTATTGCCTTCGCGGTGAGCTCGCAGGCCGACTCGCGCGTGATTCTCGACGTGAACGGCGCCGAACGGCTGCTCGGACGCGGCGACATGCTCTACCTTCCAATCGACGCGCCCAAACCGGTCCGCGCGCAGGGCGCGCTGATCACCAACTCCGAGGTCAGCCGGCTCGTTGAGTTTTGGGCGCGGCAAGCACGGCCCGATAATCTGCTCGACGTTGAGGTCGTCCCCGTCGGCGACGACGACTTTGGGCGCCGTGAGACCGATCCGCTTTGCTACGAGGCCGCAAAGTTCATTATCGAGAGCAATTACGCGTCGACGGCGGCGTTGCAATCGCAGTTTTCGATCGGCCATCCGCGTGCCGTGCGCCTCATGAAGCAGCTCGAAGAGTTCAAGGTCGTCGGGCAACACGAAGGGACGAAGCCGCGCAAGATCATCGTCGGTTTGCCGGAGCTCGAGCTGATGGCGCCGCGTCTCGGCAAGGGCCAAAGCAGCCAGCAAGATCTCTTTGCGAGCGGCGAGTAGCGTGACGCGCGAACGTGGCGCGGCAGCATATCTCGTCACCGGTGCGATCGGTTTCGTACTCTTTTTCTTGCTAGGGACGGCAGTGGGCCACCGCAGCGAGCCGGCTTTGCTGCTCTCGTGGGAGCACTCGCTCTTCGATCATGCAACGCCGCTCGCGTGGCGGCTGACGCAAAGCTGTTATCCGATGGTCGTGATACCCATTTGTATCGTGTTGCTCGTCGCAGCTCTCGTGCTGCGTGCTTGGCGCGTGCGCATCCTCTTAAGCATCGTCTCGCTCTTGATCAGCTGGCGCGCCGCCGACTTCTTCCAACATTACTTTGCGCGGCCGCGGCCGGCCGATTGGGTCGTCAAGCACGAGCTGACGTTTTCGTATCCGAGTTCGCATGCTGCGATCGCGTTCGGCTTCTACGCTCTCTGGGCGGCGCTGTTTTATTACTCCGATTTGCCGCGGCCGCTCCGGCTCGCCGCAGCTGCGCTGCTAACGATTTTCGCACTGGCAATTTGTTGGTCGCGGCTCGCGCTCGGCGCGCACTATCTTACCGATCTGGTCGGCGGCGCGCTCCTCGGGCTCACCGCCGCTGTGATTTCTGTCGCAGTCGCCGTCGCTTTCTTCGGCCGCGTTGCGGGTTCGGGCGCACCCGGGCAGAATAGGGCGGCATGACCTCCCCCGACCCGCGGCTGGCAGAGATCGAGCGCAAGCTCGACGCCGGGGTTCCGCTCTCGATGGACGACGGGCTGGCCCTCTACGGAACGCGCGATCTGCATACTCTCGGACGCATGGCGCGAAAGCAGAAGGAACGCAAAAGCGGCAAGAAAGTCTTCTACGTCCTCAACCGCTACATCAACTCGACCAACGTTTGCTTCGCAGGATGCACGTTCTGTTCGTTCGCGGCCGATGAGTTCAAGGAGCCGCAGCGGGTCTTCCGGATGACGCCCGATCAAGTCTTCGCCAAGGCCGTCGAAACCGGAACGAACTTCAATCAGATCCACATCGTCGGCGGTCACGATCCGCGTCAGCTTTCGCTGGATTACTGGCTCCCGCTCATGCGCCGCTTCAAGGCCGCACTGCCCCACGTGCAACTCTCGCTCTTCACCGCCGCGGAGATCGAGTACATGGCCAAGCGCCACCGCCTCTCGTTCCCTGCGATCATCGCCTCTTTAAAGGAAGCCGGGCTCGACAACGTCAACGGCGGCGCCGCCGAGATCTTGGCCGAGGAGACGCGCTCGAAGATCTGCCCGAATAAGGTTTCGTCGACGAACTGGCTCGCAATTCACGAGGAGTTGCACCGCCAGGGAATCGCGAGCAACGCGACGATGCTCTATGGCCACATCGAGTCGCTGGAGGACCGCGTGGATCATCTGATCCGGCTGCGGGAATCACAAGAGCGGTCGCCCGGGTACAATGCCTTCATCCCGTTAGCATTTCATCCCGACGGCAACGAACTCTCGTACTGCGGCTGGACCACCGGCCTCGACGACATCCGCACGTTTGCCGTCGCGCGTTTGATGCTGAACAACTTCGATCACATTAAAGCCTACTGGATGATTCAAGGCTTGAAAGTCTGTCAAGTCGCGCTGCAGTACGGCGCCGACGACATGGACGGCACGCACGGCTCGACCGATGAAGAGATGATCTACCACTCCGCCGGAACCAGCTCCGGGCAATACGTCGACGACCGCGAGTTCCGGCGCCTAATCGAAGAAGCGGGGTACGCCCCGGTTCGCCGCAACTCAACCTACGACGAATTCCCCCTCGACTGGACACCCCCGCCGTCGTGTCATGCTGAGCTTGTCGAAGCATGAGCTTGTCGAAGCATGAGCTTGTCGAAGCATGACATCGTGTCGCCCTTCGACAGGCTCAGGGTGACACGATGACGCTACGTTGCGGACGCATCAAATACACGAACGATCTCCCGATCTACGCGGCGTTCGATGTGGGCGCGATCGCGTATCCCGGCACGCTGCACGCCGACACGCCTTCGCGTCTCAACGCGATGCTGCTGGACGGCGAGCTCGACTTGAGCCCGGTCAGTGCATTCACCTGGGCGGCGAATTCGCGCGAGCTCGTACTGCTGCCCGATCTCTGCATCGGTGCGCGCGACGAAGTCGTTTCGGTCGTGCTGGTTTCGAAAAGAACGCCCGCAATGTTGGGCGCGCAGACGATCTTCGTTAGCGAAGAATCGGCCAGCGGGCGTAACTTGTTGCGCATCATTTTGGAACGGCGCTACGGGATCCACCCGCGATACGTCAGCGAGCCCGAGCCGTTGAAGCGCGCGCTGCGGGGCGACCCCACGCTGCTCATCGGCGATTCGGCCATCGATGCGATCGAACGGTTTTCACCCTCAACCGTCTACGACTTGGGCAAGTTGTGGCACGAATGGACTGGGCGGCAGACGGTCTTCGCCGTTTGGGCGACGCGCCGCGACGTTTACGAACGCGACCCCGCGGGCGTCGGCGAGTGCATGCACGCGTTGACCGACGCTTATACCTGGTCTCGCTCGCACATGAATACCATTGCTTCGCTGGCACAGCGTGCAATCGCGCGTCCTGCCGGCTTTTACGAATCCTACTACGGCAAGTTGAACTTCATGCTTCACGCCGCCGCGCAGAGCGGGCTTGCCGCGTTCTGCCGCGAGCTGGTCGCAATCGGCGCGATTCCGAGCATGCCGCCGCTGCCCGAGACTGCCGGTGCCGTCGCTAGCTGATCTGCTCGACCGCGCCGCTTCCGGCGGCCGGTTGGACTTCGACGAAGGCGTTCGCCTCTACGCCGACGCCGATATTCACGCGCTCGGCGCCGCAGCTCACGCGCGCCGCATGGCGATGCACCCGCCCGACGTCGTCACGTACGTGATAGATACGACGATCAACTACACCAACGTCTGTAACGTGCACTGCACCTTCTGCGCATTCTTTAGGCCCGAGCACCACAAAGAAGGCTACACGATGTCGCACGATACGGTGCTCCAGCGCGTGAAGCATGCCGTCGATCAAGGCGCTACGCAAATCATGATCCAAGGCGGCGTTAACCCCGAGCTGGGCATCGACTGGTTCGAAGCGCTCTTTGCGCGAGTGCGCAGCGAGTATCCGCAAGCCGATCTGCACTCGCTCTCCGTTTCGGAGATCGTCGGTCTGGCACACGTTGAGGGGATTCCGACGCGCGACGTGCTCGAGCGTTTGAAGGCCGCCGGGATGAAATCGCTGCCCGGTGCGGGAGCGGAGATCCTCGTAGAGCGCGTTCGTAAGCGGATCTCCGCGCGGAAAGTGAAGCCGCACGAGTGGCTCGGCGTGATGCGCGAGGCGCAGCTGCTCGGCATGCCGACTACGGCGACGATGATGTTCGGCTCGATCGAGACGCCCGCCGAACGCATCGAGCATCTCCACGTTCTGCGCGAACTTCAGGATGAAACCGGCGGCTTTACTGCCTTCATTCCGTGGTACTACGTGCCGTTCAAGACGCCGCTGCGCGGCAGAGAGGCGACCGGCCTGGAGTACTTGCGAGTGCTCGCGATCTCGCGGCTCTACCTCGACAACTTAGCGCACCTTCAGGCATCGTGGCTGACGCCCGGTTTGAAGATGGGGCAGCTCGCGCTTTTTTACGGCTGCGACGACATGGGCGGCACGATCATCGAAGAGCGAGTGGTCCACGACGCCGGCAGTACCAATGAAGCCACGCGGCGCGACATCGAAAACATCATCGCCGGCGCTGGTTTCAAGCCCGTCGTCCGCGACACGTATTGGAATCTTCGCCCCGAAATGGCGTTAGCATAATCGGAGTGTGTCATCCTGACCCTTGCGCTTCGAAGTCGTAGTGTGTCATCCTGACCCTCGCGCGGAGCGCGCGTGTCGTGTGTCATCCTGAGCCGCGCGCGGAGCGCGCGTGTCGTGTGTCATCCCGAGCCGCGCGCGGAGCGAGCGTGTCGAAGGACGAGGGACGAAGGATGACCCGCATCCAGCCACTCGCGCCGGCGATCGGCGCAACCGTTGACGGACTCGATTTAAGTGCGCCGTTAAGCGACGGCGAGATCAGCGAGATCCGGCAAGCACTCGACGAGCGGCTCGTGCTGTTCTTTCCGGGACAATCGCTCTCGCCTGCACGGCAGCGTGATTTCGCCGCGCGTTTCGGCGAGCTATACGTTCATCCGTTTTATCCGGGACACGAAGAAGCGCGTGAAATCATGGTGCTTGCTCACGACGCGACCCATCGCGCCAGCACCGACCGGTGGCACAACGACGCTACGTATCTCGAGAAACCGCCTCAGGCCTCG
>DASXGO010000327.1:0-6623 GCA_036489055.1 Candidatus Cybelea sp.
AGTTGGCGCGGCTGCCGACCGTCGCGCTCGTGAACGCTTCGATTTCGTCGACGATGAGCTTTGGCAAGCCCTGCCCGTTCGGACCGTCGCCCTGATAGGCGCTCGAATCGACGACGTTTACTTTCGTCGAGAGCGGGATCGCCGGGCCGGAGCTGATGCCGGGGAAGCGCTCCCCATTTGCGAGGAAGGCCGCACCGAAGTCGTTGAGGTGCGGGATCACCGAGTGGCACTTCGCGCACGTCACGCCGTACTGGTGGGCGAAGAGCGCGATCCCGATGACCCAGTTAAGCACGCCTAAATGTATACTTAGGAGTGCCTAATGTCAAGCTGGACGGCAAGTCTTAGTTAGAGATTGTCGTAATGTTAAGGACGCTCACGGATCTGCCAAGGCCCGTGGCGCGAGGGGAGGGGATCGGCGAAAGCCGGTCTCCTCTTTTGCTAGGCGAGAGCCATCGCAGCGTCGCACTTGGCCGCGAAGATAAAGTCGCTCTCGGTCAGGCCGCCGATCTTGTGCGTCCAAATCTCGACGACGAGGCGGCCCCACGCGACGTGGAGGTCCGGGTGATGCTGCTGTTTCTCGGCCAGGGCGCCGATGCGTACGGCCGCTTCCATCGCGCGCGCGAAATCGTCAAACCGGTACGTGCAGGTGAGCACCTTCACGGTGCCGCGCTTAACATCGGGCCGCTGCACCACACGCCAGCCCGGGCCCAACTGGGCCAGCAACGGCGCAATCGCAGCATCGTCGAGCGGCGGGACGCCACCCCGGCATGGCACGCAGGTTTGCTGCGCGAGGTCGCTCACTGCGACACTTTATTCGATGCTGCCGTGGAGTTAAAGTCGTAGTCTTTGAAGTCGGCACTCGCCGACAGCGCCAGATGCGGCTCGTTGATGTCGGCCTTCATTGTCACCGGGAGGAGAAATCCGTTTACGGTGCTGTTGCTCACCTGCGTGTCGATCGTGGTCCCGTCACTATAAGCCGCTTGCACCTCACGTACTAGGCCTCCGGGCCCGAGCGTAGCGGTTGCCCCGCGTAGCCCGGGATCGTCGATCGCGTGGAGTGCGAAGATTGCGTCGCCGTCGCGTTGCCCGGTCTGCTCAAAGAGGTAGTGTTTGGGCCACATCAGCGGATCGATCATCGATAGGTCGAAATCGGTCCGGCTCTTTGGAACGAACCACGGCACCGACGTAAAATGGACGACGTAATTGACGCCGGCGTTGTAGACGCCAAGGCCCGACATGTGAAAGTGCAGCCACGGGAAGCTACGCATCGCCATTGCGACGTCGAGCTTGAACGTATAGTTAGGAGGCGGTTCGCGAGTGCTCGCTACACCGGGGAGTGCGAGCATAAGCAAAACCAAAGACGCGCCACCCGCCGCGCCGCCTTTCGCAGCATGCATTATGAACGGTTGTACCCCCAATTGCGGGAGTTTTTCGGTCGTCTGCCAATTTTTGCCACGGATGCTGTCCTTGGTGAAGAACGCGGTCATCCTCTCGTTTGAGGGCCCCGATCCGTACTCCATGGTCGGCGGCCTTGGCACGCGAGTAACCGAGATGAGCGCCGCGCTTGCCGATACCGGCATCGCGACAACACTAATCTTCGTCGGCGACCCCGCGTTGCCCCCGTCCGAAACGCCGCGTGCGAATTTAGAATTACGACGCTGGTGCCAATGGATCTCCGCATACCATCCTGCCAATGTCTACGACGGCGAGCAGGCGAAGGTGACGGACTATACGGCGAGCGTTCCGCCGTTCGTAACCGACTCAATCGTTAGCAGAGCAGCCACGCGCCGCGAACGGGTGTTAGTCGTTGCCGAAGATTGGCAGACGGTCCCTGCGCTGATTGCGATCGACGCCGCGCTGCGCGCCAGGGCGTTGCGCGAACACGCAATCCTGATGTGGAACGCGAACAACATCTACGGCTTCGACGGTATCGATTGGCGAGCGCTCGCGAACGCCGCGCAGATTACGACGGTCAGCCGCTACATGAAGTTTGAGCTTAGCGCGCGCGGCGTCGACTCGCTCGTCGTGCCTAACGGAATTCCGCGGCGCCTCGTAGGCGGTGCCGACAAGAAGCTCGTGCGCGGTGCGCTCAAAAAATTCGAGAAGCGGCGCCCCTTGTTCGTCAAAGTCGCGCGCTTTGAAGCCGATAAGCGCTGGATGCAAGTCGTCGACGCGCTCGCCGATCTCGTGAAGGTCTATCCCGAAGCGACCCTGGTCATGCGCGGCGGACGCGAAGAATATGGCGAGGAAGTCTTGGCGCGTGCCGCCGGGCGTGGATTGCGGGTGGAGAATCTCAGCATCGCGTCGCGCGAGCCGGAGGACGTCCTCGATGCAATCGCGGAGGCGTCCGGCGAGATCGTCAACGTCCGTAGTTTTGTGCCGGAGCAAGCACTGCACGTGCTCTATCACGTTGCCGACGCCGCGCTCGCTAACAGCGGCCGCGAACCGTTTGGGCTCGTCGGTTTGGAAGTGATGGCGGTCGGCGGCGTCGCGGTGACCGGCTCGACGGGCGAAGATTATGCCGAGCCGTATACAAACGCGATCGTTTGCGATACGGCAAATGCGCGCGAGCTGGCGGCGAACTTAGAGCTGCTCGTCGCAGATCGCGATCTCGCGCTTTCGATCATGGCTGCCGGCGAAAAAACGGCGAAGCGTTACGTCTGGCCTCGCATTCTGCGGACGCTCGAGCGAAAGCTCGAGTCGGCGCTGCCGCTAGCCGCTCTAGCCGGCGTCGAGCGACGGTGAAAGCTCGATGGTCACGACCGCGCCGCCCTCTGCGCCGTTAGCAAGATGGAGCCGCCCGCGGTTCGCCTCCACGATCGTACGCGCGATTGAGAGCCCTAGCCCGGTGCCGCCGCGTGGATGCGCCGCGTCGCCGCGCCAAAAACGTTCCGTTGCGTGTGCGAGCGCGTCAGCCGTAAAGCCCGGCCCATCGTCGGCGATTTCGATGTTCACCGCGTGACCGTTGCGTGCCGCGCTTAAACGAATCACGCCGTCGCTGCGCCCATATTGCAGGGCGTTGTGCACGACGGCGAGCAGTGCGCGCTCGAGGGTCGCACGATTGGCTTGCGCAAAAGCGCGCTGTGCGTTCACTCGCACGTCGATCCCCCGGGTCGCTGCTGCGGGTCTAACGCGATCGCCGAGCAGGCGCACCACCTCCCCCGCATCCAGCGTCTGCCGCTGCTGCGCGTCGACCTCGGCTCGAGCAGCCGCGAGCAGCTCATCGACCAGCTCTGCCAAACGCACCGCTTCGCGCGCAACCGAAACCAACGCATCGCGATACTCTTGCGGTTCCCGTTCGCGGCGCAACGCCAGTTCGGTTTCTGCGCGCAGTACCGCCAGCGGCGCGCGCAATTCGTGCGATGCGTCGGCAACAAAACGGCGCTCGCGTGCGAAGGCGGATTCCAGACGGTCCAACATCCGGTCGAAAGACGCGCATAGCCGCCCCAGCTCGTCCTTTGCGTTCGCATTGAGCCGCGCGGAGAGATCGTATGCCTCAATGCGCTCGGCGAGTGACGCGATATCGCCGACCGGCGCAAGCACGCGCTGCGCGACGCGCCGCGAGACAATCGCGCCGAGCGCAATCAAGAGTAATCCGACACCAAGCGATACAATCGCCGCGTCGCGATCGAACTCGCCGATCCACGCGTTCGGCTGCCAGACGGTGACGACGCCATAACTCTGCCCGCTGCGTAGGATGGGAATCTCTGCGGTCGCTATGCCGGCAACGCCTGCTCCGGGCTGCGTCTCTCCCGCAACCAGCTTCCCGTTACTGTCGTGGAGCGCAAAGTCGGTGTCGGGATGAACCGATGCTATCGAGCGAAGGTCGCTCGCATCGAGCGATGGCCGGCCGTCATGCACGTCAACTGCAACGGCGATTGCCTGGGCCGTGGCATTGAGCCGCGCGTTCAAACCCGAACGCAACGTGCGGTCGAGCGCGACGATCGAGAGTGTCGCAAACAGAGCGATCGTCAGCGCCATGATCGTCACGACCGTGACGGTAAAGCGCGCGCGAATGCTCACTGCGCCCCCAGCCGGTAGCCAAGGCCGCGCAGCGTATGCAAGAGCTGCGGCTCACCGCATTCGGTAAGTTTCTTCCGTAAACGGCGGGCGTATACGTCCAGGACGTTCGAAATGCGATCGCTGTCGCGGTCCCAGAGCCGGTCTTCGAGCATACGCCGGGTTACCGTACGCCCCGGATTGCGCATCAAGACTTCGAGGAAGAGCCCTTCCTTTGCAGTGAGATTCAAGTTCCGCGTACCGCGATGTGCCTCGCGTTTCTCCGAATCGAAGACCAAATCGCCCACTTGTAAAATCGGCTGAATCAGGTTCGGGGATCGTCGTCCCAGCGACCGCAGCCGCGCTTCCAGCTCGTCGAACGCAAACGGCTTGCGCAGATAATCGTCGGCGCCGGCATCCAGACCCGCTACGACGTCGTCCGCGCCGTCGCGCGCGGTGAGAATCAGCACCGGCACGCGGTAATCCGCCGCGCGCAAGCGGCGCAGCAGCGAAAGACCATCTTCGCCCGGCAGATTCAAATCGAGCACGATGACGTCGTATGACGCGCCCGTCAGATATTCGTCGCAGTCACGCCCGTCCTCAATTGCATCGACGACGCAGCCGTCTTCCGCGAGGCCGCGACGCAAGAGTGCTCGCAGGCGTTCGTCATCTTCGATAACGAGAATACGCATCGTTCGCTCTACGACGCCGGCGCCGTTAGAACCTCACGCGAAAATCCGGCGGCGGCGTGGACGGCGCGTTGGGAAGCGGCTCCGGCGCCAACCCGAGCGTCCGGCAGTTCATCGAGGCTGGAAACGTGTTGACGACGTCGTCCGGTATCTCGGCATACGATGAAAGAATTGGCGGCGAACTCCCGTTGAGCCGCGCGGGATCGAACGCGCCGAGCAGATCGGTCATCGACGCATCCGCGTCCCGCGGAGCGATCGGCCGTGCGCGTTCGTCGGGGAGTGATGCGAGAGTCGGCAAATCGAAGAGGCGCTCGCTCAACCTCAAGATCGAAATCTCGTCGCCGACGTCGGGCACGACCGCTCCGCTATGCGCATACGGCGAGATGACGATCAGTGGGACGCGCGGTCCGTCGCCGCACGGATGGCCATCGCCGCAGTTCGCAAACTGCGGCGGCGGCACGTGATCGTAGAAACCGCCGGGATCGTCCCACGTGATGATGATGACCGAATCGTTCCAGTATTTGCTCCGTGCGATCGCATTGACGTACGTGGCCACGAACGATTCGGCCACCTGCGCGTCGCTATCGTCCGGGCCTGCATGGTCGTCGTCGCCGAGGTAGTTCTTTTGCACGTACGGATCGGGGTTGGCCGGCTTCCAGCCGAAGCCGTTGCGCGAGCCGCCCTTGATGTAGAAGATGCCGCGATCGGGCAGCGTTCCGTCGCGCAGCTGCGGCAGTAGCGCCTGCACGCCGTGCACGTTATGCCAAAAGACGTCGTTTTGCCTCAGGTACGCGAAGTATTGCGGCGCATTGTGATGCGTCTCGTATCCCGGAAGTGCCAGGGTCGGCGAAACGTAGCCCTCCTGATACCAGCCCCACGGGATCGCTGCGCGTCCGCTCGCCGCCGTCGCGCCGAGATCTTGGGCGACGCCTTGCGTTTCTTGTGTTGCTTTGGTCGCGTCGTTGCCGGCCAGCGTCAGCATCAGGGTGGCGTAGCGCTGGGGAACTTGGTATTTATCTTCTTTTTTGGAGTACGGCCCGTACGCCGGGTCGGCGTCGTTCGTAACGTTATCGGCCTGACCCGCGATGAGCGCGAGCGCGTTCGGCGTCGACGGGCCGGTGATGCCGCTGAAGATGTGATCGAAGAGCGCGAAGCGCTGCGCGTACTCCCATAAGAACGGAATCGTATCGCAGTCGTAATGCGCCATCGTGAGGAGACCGACGTCGCGGGCGCTTGCCGGATCGTACTTCGCCCCCGAGACGCGCTCTTGCGTCGCGACGAACGCGTCCATCTTTCCGCCGTTCATCTTGCTCAGCGTGATTTCGCGGCCTTGTTGGGGCGACTCGGTGTCCGGATCCGTGATTTTGAACGGCGTTACGGGCTTCTTGCCGATCGGGTCGAGCTGACGGAAGCCATGCGCCTGCGCCAGCGGCGAAGCGAGGTTCTCCGCCCCCGGATACGTCCCGAAATAATTATCGAACGAGTGGTTCTCTTGATAGATTATGAAGACGTGCTTCACATGTGCCCGCAGCTCGGGCAGGAGCACGTTGGGCGTAGGTTCGGGCGTCGGGGTCGAGGCCGCCGCGAGCGCGCCGAGAACGACGGCTAAAAGCACCGAAAAAGTTTACACTTCCGATGTGAACTCAACATGAAGCCTTCCTTTGTCACCCTGACCCTTCGACTCGGCGCTACGCGCCTCACTCAGGACTGCGCGCCCTTCGACAAGCTCAGGGCGCTTGGCGCTAAGGTAGTGTCACCCTGAGCGTTGTCATCCCGAGCGGAGTCGAGGGACGAAGGGTGATTTGTAACTACTGCTTTGTTTAAGAACGGCATAACTCTGTCATAAGATTCCCGCGCGATGCTGTCAGGATGAAGCGTGCGTTCTTACTGATTATATTTCTGGTGACCGCCGCTCCCGCCGCCGCGGCACCCGAT
>DASXGO010000330.1:0-2483 GCA_036489055.1 Candidatus Cybelea sp.
AATCCGTCGGGATCGAGCGACGCACCACCGACAAGGCCTCCGTTGACGTTGGGCTTCGCCGAGTACGATGCAACGTTGTCGTTGTTCATGCTGCCGCCGTAGAGTATCGGCGTTTCGTCCAATCCTTCCAGCGATGAGCGAATCGTCGCCATCACTCGGTCCGCTTCGGCGGGCTCGCAATTCTCGCCGGTGCCGATCGCCCAGATCGGCTCGTACGCGATTACGACGCCGCGCAGCGCGTCGACGGCGACGCCCTCGAAGGCGGCGCGGGTCTGCGCCACGACGCGATCGTCGGCTCTGCCGGCTCGGCGCTCCGCGAGCGTTTCGCCAACTGCGACGATCGGGATGAGCCGCTGCGCCAACGCGGTGTGCACTTTCAAGTTGACGGTATGGTCGGTCTCGTTACAGCACGCGCGCCGCTCGGAATGCCCCAGTATGACGTGGCTCACGCCGAACTCACGCAACATCGGCGCGCTGATCTCGCCGGTGAACGCGCCGCTCAGCTCCCAATGCATCGTCTGCGCGCCGAGCCGTATCCGGGATCCCTCGAGCTTCGCGGCAGCACTCGAAATCGATGTAAACGGCGGTGCGAGAACGATCTCGACCTCCGGCGGAAGCGACGGCTGCTGCGCGAGGAAATTGTCGATATACTCGGTGGTCTCGGCCGCGGTTTTGTTCATCTTCCAGTTGGCGACGACGAGTTTACGGATGCTCAAGCGCGACGACTCCCGGCAGTGATTTCCCTTCGAGATATTCCAGCGTCGCGCCGCCTCCGGTCGATACGAACGTCGTTTGTCCGGCAAACCCCAGCAAATGTGCGGCGGCCGCGGCGTCGCCGCCGCCGACGACGCTTAGCGCTCCCGCCGCGGTGGCGCGCGCGATGGCTTCGCCGACTGCTTTGGTTCCCGCGCGGTAGGCCGGACGCTCGTAGACGCCCATCGGACCGTTGAAAACGATCGTCCGAGCGGCTTCGATCGTACGTGCGTACGCGGCGGCACTCTCCGGGCCGATGTCGAGAATCATCTCGCGGCCTACAGCGGCAATTGGTACCACGTGCGCCGCTTTCTCCGCGTCGACCGACGGCGCGACGACCGCGTCGGTTGGGAGCTGCAGCGTAACGTTGCGCTCCTTGAGCGTCGCCGCGATGCGGCGCGCGGGCTCGAGATCGTCGTCGCGCAGCGATGTGCCGACGTCGACGCCCGACGCTGCCAGCAGCGTGTTTGCCATGCCGCCGCCGATGCAGAATGTGTCGACCAGCTCGGAGAGCCGTTCCAAGACTCCGAGCTTATCCTTGACCTTCGCACCGCCGATCGCGCATACGTATGGTTTCGCCGGGTCATCGATCAGGCGCGAGAGGGCCGAAAGTTCCGCCTCCATCAAAAACCCGGCCGCGTTCGGCAGCAGATGCGCGACGCCTTCGGTCGAGGCGTGCGCGCGGTGCGCGGTTGCGAAGGCATCGTTGACGTAGTAATCTCCGAGCCGCGCCAGCCGCTTGCTGAAATCCGGATCGTTGCGTTCCTCTTCGGCGTGGAATCGCACGTTTTCGAGCAGCAGCACGTCGCCGTTGCGCAGCCGCGCGACGGCCTCTTCCGCAACCGTGCCGACGCAATCGTCGGCAAAATGCACGGCGATGTCGAGCCGATCGGAGAGCGCCTGCGCGAGCGGGCGCAAGGAGAGCCGCGGATCCGGCTTACCTTCGGGGCGTCCCAAGTGCGAGAGCACGATCGTGCGCGCGCCGTGCTCGTGCAGCCATCGCAGCGTCGGAATCGCTGCGTCGACGCGCGCGTAGTCGAGAATTGTAGCTGTGCTCCCCTCGGCAGCCGGAAGCATCGGGACGTTGAGGTCTTCGCGTACCAGTACGCGCTTCTCCCGAACGTCGAGATCGGTTAGCTTTTGGAAGGGCACTACACCTTTGCCGGAATTGTCGAGAGCACCATCGCGGTCAGCTCGGCGAGACGGCACGAGTAGCCCCATTCGTTGTCGTACCACGCCGCGATCTGTACGAGATCGCCGTTGGCATTGTTCAGCTTCGCATCGATGATCGAGCTGTGCGGATCCTTTTTGAAATCGCTGGAAACGAGCTCCTCTTCGGTGTACGCGACGTATCTGCTCAGCTCACCCTCGGCGGCGCGGCGCAGGATTTCGTTGAGTTGCGCGCGCGTCGTGGGAGTGCGCGTCTGCGCGACCAAATAGATCATCGAAACGGTCGGGGTCGGCACGCGCAGCGCAAAACCGTCGAACGTGCCTTCGACTTCCGGAATGGTGAGGTACAGCGCCTTGGCCGCGCCAGTCGAGGTCGGAACGATGTTCGTTGCCGCGTTGCGCGCGCGACGCGGATCCTTGTGGGGTCCGTCGAGTACGTTCTGATCGTTCGTGTACGAGTGGATCGTCGTCATAAAACCCTTCACCCAGCCGAGCGCGTCCACGACCGGCTTGACGGCCGTTGCGAGGCAGTTGGTCGTGCACGAGGCGTTCGAGATGAC
>DASXGO010000368.1:0-1540 GCA_036489055.1 Candidatus Cybelea sp.
ACGCCCGTCCGGCGTCACGATGAAATCGCTGCGCGAGTAATCGCGCAATCCGAGCAAGCGATGTGCCGAAAGCGCAATCATCTGCAATCGCGCCGCGAGGTCTTCGCCGATCGGTGCCGGTACGAGATGCGTGCTTCCGCCGGGCTCGTACTTAGCGTCGTAACTATAGAATCCGTCGCGGTTCGCGACGATTTCGATGACGGGCAACGCCTCTTCGCCGAGCACCGCGCACGTAAACTCGCGTCCCTGAAGATACTCCTCGGCGAGAATCTGCGCGTACGACTTCGACGCGTCGAGCATCGCGTTCGTCCATTCTTCGTGCGTGTGGACGATCGTAACTCCGGCGGAAGAACCTTCGAAGCGCGGTTTGATGACGAGCGGCAGGTCCAGCGAACCCGGTAGCAGCGGCAGCGTGCCGCCGGTAAGATCGAAGAGATCCCAAACCGGCGTCGGCAGGCCTTCCGCAGCCAGCAGTTTCTTCGTGAGATGTTTGTCCATTGAAAGCGCGGCCGCTTCCAAGCCGCTTCCGGTATACGGGATGGAGAGATACTCCAAGAGTGCTTGTACGTGACCGTCTTCGCCGCCGGGACCGTGCAGCGCGATGAAGACGATATCCGGTTTGAGCGAGCGCAGCGCGTCGAGAAAACGATCGTCGTAATCGAGTGAATGCGCGTCGTATCCGAGCGCGCCGAGTGCCCGAACCACTTCGGATCCCGAGCGAATCGAGATCTCTCGTTCGGCGCTGTCGCCGCCCATGACGACGGCGATGCGTTCCTTGACCGTTGCGTTACGTTGCATCGATGAAGACTCCGACCAAATGCACCTCTAGCTGCAGTTCGACGTTCCAGCGATCCTGCACGGCGCGCCGCACGCGTGCGAGCAGCGTTGCGACGTCTTTCGCCGTCGCGCCTCCTAGATTGTTAATGAAGTTTGCGTGCAGCATCGAGACCTCGGCCTCTCCTTCGCGCCAACCCTTAGCGCCGGCAGCCTCGATCAGACGTGCGGCTTTATCGTGCGGCGGATTGCGGAAGCACGAGCCTGCGTTGGGCAACGCGATCGGCTGCGTCTTCTTACGCCGCACGAGGCGCGTCCGCATCTCCGACCGGACGTCGCCGGTGACGGATCGCGCAAACTCGAGCACGACGCGAGAAACGACCACGTCGCGCGCGAGCGTCGATTGCCGGTAGAGATACCGGACGCTGGTCGAGTGCGGTTCGGGGCGACTGGGAGATTGCACCCATACCTCTCGCACGAACTCGCCGATCTCGCGATCGGTTCCGGCGTTCATGCGAAGCGACCCGCCGACGGTGCCCGGGATGCCGGCGAGCGATCCAATTCCCTCGGCGCCGGCCGAAGCCGCCTTTGCCGTGACGAGCGCCATGTCGGCGGATCCGCCTGCCTCGACGATGATGTGATCCTCTTCGGCGCGCGCGTGCGCGGCCGCAAATTCGCCGGCAAGCCGCATCACGATTCCCCGCACCCCGCCGTCGCCGACGAGCACGTTGCTGCCGGCGCCGATGATCCACCACGGCATCCGGAG
>DASXGO010000398.1:0-5676 GCA_036489055.1 Candidatus Cybelea sp.
GGCGTGCGCGCGCGCGTGGCGCGGGCTGAAGCGCTTGCGCCGGCCGGAGCGCTTTGCCGTATGGTTCTATCGGATCGTCGTCAACGAGGCGAAGCGCGCCCAGCGTTCGACGCGCCGCGACGCGCCCATCGAAGCCGTCGCCGTGCAAGACGATGCGTCGCGCGACGATCGCATCGTGGTGCGTGCCGCCATCGACGCGCTCGAGGCGCGCCTGCGCCTGCCGATCGTGCTGCGCTACTACTATGGGTTACGCAGCGCGGAAATCGGGCAGGTGCTCGGCGCGCCGGCCGTCACCGTCCGCTGGTGGCTGTTGCTTGCCCATCGCCGCCTGCGCAACGTGCTCGACGATTCCGCTTCACCCTCGCACTCCCGACCCGCATCAGATGAAAGGTATGCAGATGAATCAATCGCAGCAGGTTGAGCGCGCGCGCGACGCAATCGGCGCATACGTCGAGACGATCGACGTGCCTCAGTACGATCCGCGAGCGGTTCGAACACGCTCGAGCAGCGTTTCGCCGCGACGCGCGACGCCGCGCTGGGCAGCGGCGGTCGCAGCGACGTCCGTGCTGATCGCGGCGTTCGTCGCGGGCAGTCCGACCGTGCGCGCCCAAGTCGAGCGCATGCTGCAGGCGTTCGCAACGATCAACGGTCAGCCCGTCGCCGTAACGGTAAACGACGTCACGCTCGATCAAGCCCGCCACGATATGCCGTTTTCCGTGATCGCGCCGGCCGCGATCCCAGCGGGCTTCGCGCCGACGATCGACGAGCTCATCCCGAGTTCTTCGCGGCTCGACTCTCGTCTGATCTTTCGCTACGAGGGCGCCAGCGGCGGTCCCGTATTGACGATCACGGAGAGCAGCGCGCGTCAGGTTGCGCCGAGCCAGATGCGGCTCTGGATGACGACAGGCGCCGGCGCCCCGCACCCGCGGCCCTTCATGAACAACGTGCCACCCGGTCAGCACGCTTTCGTGCAGTTTCGCCCGGACGGCACGGTAACGCAGCGCGTTAAGATCGAGCCCATCAGCTGGGTCGTGCGCGGAACGCGTGTCGATCTGATCAGCCCGCCAGGATTGTTGAGCCCGATGCAGCTAGCCGCCATTCGCCGCGCGATGTCGCGTTAGCGGCGCGTGGTCCGCGTGGATGTACTCCCGCAAATAGAGCCCCGAAACACTGTTCGCATTGCCGGCTTGTCCACGTGCTGGTAGTCTAGTGGTATGCGCTTGATTGCGCTTGTCGCCCTGGTCCTCATCACCGCATGCAGCCACGCGGCGGCGCCGGCGTCCGAAGCTGCCCGGACGCCAGGCGAATGGCGCTCGTTCACGGGGAACTGGATCGCGACCGGGACGCGCAGTACGATCGCGCTGGCTGCAGACCGACGTGCTTCGATTGCGGATCTCGAAGGCACGATGCTGCTTTCCGGCGACAAGCGGCCGGCGCGGGGATTCCGCGGTGAGGCGGTCGTGTTCAACGATACCGGAGCCGGCGCAGAAGGCCGAGCCGTCTGGACGGATTCAGACGGCAGTCAAATCTTCAGCGAGTTTCACGGCACCGGCGTCGCACGCGGTAAGAAAATCGAAGGGACGTTCATTGGCGGCACCGGGCGCTTCATGGGGGCAACGGGCTCGTTCACGTTCACGTGGCAATTCGTGATCGATACTGAGGACGGGAGAATACAAGGCCAAACCAGCGATCTTTCCGGACGCATTCGTGCAGGAAAGAACCCATGAGTAGCCCCGGCTTGGTCGTCCGGCGAATCATTCCATTTGCCGTGGCCATCGGCATTTGGTTAACACCGATTCCCGCTGGTCTAACGCCCGAGGCATGGCATCTGTTCGCGATTTTTATTTCAGCGATCATCGCCGTGTTAGACGGTGCCTATCCGCTACTGACATCAACGATGCTGGCAGTCGCGGCCGTAGTTTTTACCGGTACCCTCACACCGGCAAAAGCGTTCGAGGGCTTTGCGAGCCCGACGGTACTGCTCGTCGTCGTCGCGTTCATGGTCGCGCAAGCGGTCGTCAAATCCGGGCTTGGGCGCCGCATCAGCCTCTTCATGGTCAGCCTTTTCGGCCGCTCGTCGCTGGGTCTCGCATACAGCATCGTCCTTACCGATGCATTAATCGCCCCGGCATTCCCCAGTAATACGGCGCGTGGCGGTGTCTTATTTCCCATTGTGCTTTCGGTTTCAGAAGGCTCCGGCTCAAAACCGGATGACGAGCAAGGGCGCCGGCTCGGCGGTTACCTCATGTTTTGCGCGATGGCAAGTCTCGCGATATCGTCTGCGCTCTGGATGACGGCGACGTCGTCGAATCCGATCGGTATTCAAATCGCGCGCGATGCCGGTGTAAACATCGATTTCGCGAAATGGCTCCTCGCATCGTCGGTGCCCGCCCTGTGCGCCATCGTCGCCCTGCCGTGGTTCGTCTCGAAGCTTTTCCCGCCGGGCGTTGGCGAAACGCCGGAGGCGCCACGCGCATCACGCGAGGCGCTTGGCAAACTTGGCTCGCTCTCGCGGGACGAGTGGATCACTGCAATAGTGTTCGTAATCATGGTTACCTTTTGGGTGTTCGGCGAACCGCTCAAGCTCAGCACGACGATCGTGGCATTCGCGGGTCTCGGCGTGCTCTTGGCACTAAGCGTACTCACACTGAAAGACATCTCACTCATGGGTGATACGCTGGCGACTTTCTTGTGGCTGGCTGTCCTCTTCGCGCTCAGCGGCCAGCTCAACCAGCTCGGATTCATGACGTGGGCCGGACAGCTCTTAGCATCGCTCACGAAAGACCTCTCATGGCCTCTGCTCTACGTCTCGCTTGTTGCGATCTACGTCTTCGTGCACTACATGTTCGTCAGCCAGTCAGCGCAGGTGCTGGCATTGCTCAGCGTTTTTCTCACCGTCGGCATCTCGGGGGGCGTTCCAGCGCCGCTCATGGCGTTTTCATTGCTTTTCGCCAGCAGTTATTTCTCGGTGATCACACCGCAAGGTGGAAGCCAAAACATCATCTTTGTCGGCGCGGGTTATCTCAAACAAGCCGAGCTGTATAGACTCGGTCTGCTGACGACGATTTTCTACATGGTCGTTTTCTTGACGGTGGGCACCGCCTGGATTTTACTCGTGGCCAAGTGAGCGACGTCGATCCTCAGCGCGGGCCGAAATCCGGCAGCCGCAACCGAGATCCTGGGCCACTCCGAAAAGAGCCGCACGCTGCGCATCTACGGCCACGTCAGCGGTCTCGATGCGGTCAAAGCGGCCAAACAAATCGATTGCGCTGTCGGTAGTGGGCATTTAAGTAGACCGGAACATGATCGGTGGTTCAGGGACGATGCTCGATGCGCCCACCGACCTTAGATACGCCAGTAATTACTCGGTGTAGACTTCTATCTTCCCCGATTTGACGGCAGCTTTCAGTGCGGTGTGGTCCCGTTCGGTTTGGTCGGCATACGCCTCGGCGAAAGCGGCGATCGCCTCGTCGAACTCGGCGCCTTTTCCGAGATAAGCGGCCAGCGTCCACGAATTTCCGGATTTGGAGTGAGCCCGCGCGAGATTCCAGCCGCATGCCTTGGCGTACGTTTCGAACATGTTCTCGTCGAAGATCTCGACGTTCGGGCTGATCTTGGCGTCGCGCAGCTGCCGAACGTAAAAATCTCCGCTTGGCCCGGTAGTCCATCCGAGAAAGACATCGGAAGCCGCCTGCATCAGCCGCTGGCCCATGACGACTCGCTGGCCGTTGTGCCCATACGTGCTTTTCCCGGCGTACGGTGCGAGCACCGAGGTGTGGGCCTGTTTGAATTGCAAGAAGAGCGGCTCGTTGGCCTGCGACATGAGCAACGCGATCCAACACCGCGTTCCGACGCTACCGACGCCGACGACTTTAATCGCGGCATCGACGAACCGGTATCGATCGAGAAGGGCGCGTCGATCGTCGGGGAGCGTGTCGCGATATTCCTTGAGGATCGTCTCGACGCTAAGAGCGAACTCCGGCGTACGCGCTACGTCCGGATGGAAGATGAGCGGCGGAGCATCGTGAATTCGGACTTCGCCGTGAACGACTTCCGTCAGTTTTGGGTAGTCGATATCGGATCCGCGTGTAGCGCTCGCTTTGGCGATCCGCTTCGCAAATCGGGCTCGCTCGTTCGGCGGCAGCTGCTTCAGAAAATCCTGGACTCTCAACTTAGCATACCAGATCGTTAGTGCATCGATCTTGGAAAACTCGCGAATCCCTTTTCGATACGCGCGCGCGCAGGCGACGGTGACATCGCGCGCGATGCCGGAACCGAGTCCGTTCTCGCGCGCGGCGAGGATGAACGACGTCGCCAGACGTTTGACGTCCCATTCCCACGGGGCGGGCAGCGTCTCGTCGAAGTCATTGATGTCAAAGATGATGTTCCTCTCCGGTGTTGCGAAGCCGCCGAAGTTCTTGAGGTGACAATCGCCGCAGGCTTGAACGATGAGGCCGGTCGACGGCGTGTGTGCGAGATCGGCCGCCATGATCGCGGCCGCCCCCCGAAAGAACGCGAACGGCGATTGTAGCATCCGACCATACCGAATGGGAACGAGTTCGGGCAACCGTTCGGCGTCGGATTGCCCGAGTATTCCCAGCGGATCGCGCTTGGACGTCAGCTTGAGTTTACCGTGCGCTGCACAAGGAACGCGCTTGCGCAGCGCCTTGCCGGCCGCTTTTTGACCTTGTGGCGAGAGCGCCGACGTTCCGTTTGCCGATACCATTTCCATTAAAGAAACCTCCGTTAGGGACTAACGCCACGCCACTCGGAGCGATCGACGCCCGCCATGCCGAGCAGATGCGTCGACAACCGCTCGATCCGCGAGTCGGGCGGCAACCGTCGCTTCCCAGAACAGTCCCTGACCGGCGAAGGCGCCGATAGCCGCCGTAGCCAAAATGGTCGCCGCCGTGTTAATGCCGCTAATTTTTGATTCGGTGCTGAAGATCACGCCGCCGCCCAGGAAGCCGACTCCGGCCACGATACCGGCAATGATGCGTGTATTGTCGCCGGGGACGATGAGATCGAGCATGGCAAAGAGCGCCGCGCCGATCGCGATGAGACTCTCGGTATGCAGTCCGGCGCGCTTTTGGCGCCATTGCCGTTCGAAGCCGATGGCAATGCCCAAGAACGCCGCCAACCCGAAGCGGGTCAAAAACTCGACGACGGTGAGCTCCGTGCCTCTCATCAGACAGACCTCAAATCTACCAACTGAAAAACGATGGTTCCGTCGGTCCGCCGCTCCGTCGGCTCCGCCGCATCCGTTCAATCCTGAACAACACGGAGCCTCCACCGCCCAGCGGTGCACCAAGGCCCGGCTCCCCAGCGCGGTTGTCCACATCGCTAAATAGAGGATAGTGAAATGCGGCGGCTCTACCGGCTGTTCGGCACCTCTCTGGCGATCAGCAATAGCACGTCCAATGGCGCGGATGCGGTGTCCGCGATCCAGCCGCGATCTCTTGCAGCGTAAGCGCATTGAGCGTCGGCGCGAGCTCGCGCTTGAACCACGCTTCGTCGCGCTGGCCCGGATACTCGCGCCCCCAGCTGCGATTGCGGCGATGGCTCTCGCTGATCGCTTCACCTCGTACGCGATTCGCGGCAGCGCTGCAACGCGGATCGTTGCCGTAGCTCTGGGCACCCCCACCCTACGGCTAATCGGCCGCACCGAAATCTTCA
>DASXGO010000434.1:0-7230 GCA_036489055.1 Candidatus Cybelea sp.
CGCAATCGAAGCGTCGCCGCCGATTTGCGACACGCCGCCCGGCACGCCGGGTTGAGCGGACGGAACGGCCGCGTTCCCGCCGCACCCGGCGGCCGCCAGAACTCCGATGAGCGCGAACGCCGCACGCTTGCTATAAGACAACATTGAATAACCTCATTACTCTGGTTACTTTGGGTGGAGAGCTTTTCGAATCGCCTTTTTGGGCGCCCTGCTAGAACAAGCAACCGGCGTCACTTTTCACGGATGTAATCGCGCAAAGAATACTATAGTCATCGCGCAACCAATCGCGACCACCAGTATGCGAGAGACGCGCTGCGGCACGCGCCGAAAGAAACGTGCGCCGAAATAACCTCCCAGCAGCGCGACGGCAGCCATCGGCAGGGCGAAGCGCCAGTCCACGATTCGCGCGATAATGAACGGTACGAGCGCGATGCCGTTGATCGAAACGGAGAGCAGGTTTTTGATCGCGTTCTGGGCGTTGAAGCTTGGCAAGCCCGAGAAAGCGAGCACCGCGAGCATCAAGATTCCCATCCCGGCGCCGAAATATCCGCCGTAGATCGCGACGAAAAATTGTACGGCGATTTGCCAGGGTGCGTGTCGCGGCTCCGTTGGCGTCGCACGCGTCAGCCATGGGCTCGTTGCAAACACGAGCGTGGCAAAGAGTAACAGCCACGGGATCAGACGCTCGAAGAGCGTTTGCGGTGTAACGAGCAGCAGACACGCTCCGATCAGCGACCCCGCGAGGCTAGCGAAAATGACCGGCGGCAGCAGTCCGCGATGCTCGCGCAGCTCTTCACGGTAGCCGCGCGCGCTTCCGATCGTGCCGACCCACATGGCGGCGTTGTTGGTGGCGTTAGCCGAAATCGCCGGCACGCCCGCGAAGACGAGGGCCGGAAACGAAAGGAAACTGCCGCCGCCCGCGACGCTGTTCATAGCGCCGGAGACGAAGGCAACGAGGACCGGAACGATATCGTGAATCAGAGCGCGGTGCGCTCGCGTTTGGTCACGCGATAGACGCGGCGGACGTTCTTGAGCGTTTCGAGCTTCGTGAGCAGTTTGTGCAGATGGTCGAGATCCCGAATCTGCACGGTCAGGCTTGCGACGGCGACGCCGTCCTTGCGAACGCGTGCGTTCACCGAGCTCACTTGCGTCTTGAGCTCGGCAAAGACGGCCATGATATCCTGCAGCAGCTGCGAGCGATCGTCGGCTTCGACCTCGATGTCGACGCCGTGCGTAAGGCCCGCGTCGTCGATCCACTGCGCCTGCAGAATGCGTTCCGGCGTAGCGTTCATGAATGCCACGTTAGGGCAGTCGGCGCGATGCACGCTGACCCCGCGCCCGATCGTGACGTAGCCGATGATCGGATCGCCCGGGACCGGCGAGCAGCATTTCGAGAGGCGAACCAGGACGTCGTCGACGCCGGCTATCCGCACCCCGCTGGTACGCCGCACGGTCTTGCGCGGAGCGGGGCGGCGGCCGATCTTCGTAAGGTCGACGACGTTGTCGTGCTTGAGCTCGTCGCGCAGGCGGTTAACGACGGACTGCGCCGATGCATCGCCGAAGCCGATAGCGGCGTAGAGATCGGTCGGGGTGCCGTAGTTCAGACGTGATCCGATTCGTTCCAGCAGCGCACCGCGTGCGACGTCGGTGCGCAAGCCGGCGCGCGCGAGCTCTTGTTCGAGCATCTCCTGGCCGGCGAGCACGTTCTCTTCGCGGCGCTCCTTGCGGAACCACTGTTTGATCTTGTGTTTGGCGCTCGACGTCTTGACGATCGAGAGCCAGTCGAGCGAAGGCCGCCCGCTCGACTTATTGACGAGAATCTCGCAGATATCGCCGTTCTGCATGCCGTAGTCGAGCGGAACGATTCGCCCGTTGACCTTCGCGCCGACGCAATGGTTCCCGACGTCGGTGTGAACTTGATACGCGAAATCGAGCGGCGTGCCGCCGGCGGGAATCGAATAGACGTCGCCGCGCGGTGAAAAAACGAAGACCTGCGAATCGAAGAGGTCGAGCTTCAGGTTCTCCATGAAGACGCGCGAGTCGCGCATGTCTTTTTGCCACTCGAGAAGCGCGCGCAGCCAGGAGAGCTTGTTCTCGAACTGGTCCGCCTTGCCGCCCTCTTTGTACCGCCAGTGTGCCGCGATGCCGTACTCGCTGGTGCGATGCATCTCCCAGGTTCGAATCTGGATCTCGAGCGGATCCCCACTCGGGCCGACGACGGTGGTGTGGAGCGATTGGTACATGTTGGGTTTGGGCATCGCGATGTAGTCTTTGAAGCGGCCCGGAAGCGGCGTCCACATCGCGTGAACCGCCCCCAACGCGGCGTAGCAATCTTTGACCGTGTCGACGATGATCCGAATGGCCGTAAGATCGTAGATCGTCGAGAAGTCGCGGCCCGTGCTGATCTTCGAATAGATCGAATAGAAATGCTTCGGCCGTCCTTGGATCTCGGCGTTGATCTTGAGATTTTTGAATTCGTCGCGGAGGCGGGCGATAGAATCTTCGACGTCCGCTTCGCGCTCGCGGCGCGTCTTCGCGACGCGCTCGACGATGTCGTGAAACGACGGAGGGTCGAGGTAGCGCAGGCACTCGTCCTCGATCTCCCACTTGATCTTCCAAATTCCCAGACGATGGGCGATCGGCGCGTAGATGTCGAGCGTCTCGCGGGCAATCGCCTGCTGTTTGGCGGGCGGCAGGCTCGACAACGTTCGCATGTTGTGCAGGCGGTCGGCCAGCTTGATGATGATGACGCGAATGTCTTTGGCCATCGCCAAGAACATCTTGCGCAGATTCTCCACCTGCGCGTCTTCCTTCGACTGATACGGGATGCGGGTGAGCTTGGTGACGCCCTCGACGAGCCGCGCGACTTCGTCACCGAACTGCTCGGTAACTTGCTCGCTTGTTATCGAGGTATCTTCAACGACGTCGTGGAGCAAGGCGGCCGCAATGGTTGGGGGATCGACTTCGAGCTCGGCCAGAATGCCGGCGACCGCCAAAGGGTGCTCGATGAAGGACTCGCCTGATGCACGCCGCTGGCCTTGGTGGGCGGCGTCGGCGAGCTCATAGGCGCGCGTCAGCCACCCCGGGTCCACGGAGGGGTCGTAACGGCGCACGCGGTCGATGAGGTCGCCAATGGTCATAGGTATCCCGCTATTATAACGCCTACGGCGTCGGCGGGGTCGGCGTCGGCGACGGAGCGGGGGTTACGTTCTCGACATCTAGCCGGTCTTTGAAGACGATCGAGGCGATTTTACCGTCGGGCTCCAGCTCGAGCCAGAGGTAGACGTTTCCTTCGGTGCAGCGCATTTGATAGATGTAGCCGCTCAGCGTCGGCATGTCCGGATTGATCCAGCGGCCGATATAGACCATGTCGGTGAGGGCACCGAGCTGTCCCAAGGCATGGGAGGTAGCGGCGATTTTCTCGTCGGTCAGTTTCGCAAGGACCTCGGGCACGTAGAGGCTCTTGTTGACCTGCCCGGATTGCCATTGCACGAACTGCTGCCGCGCGACCTTGGTGATCGCGGGATCGGCAACCGGCGTCGGCGTCGGGGCCGGCGTCGCATGCGGCCGGGCGACTCCGGTAGCCGGACCGGCGATCAACGCTGCGAGCGTTGCGCAAGCGAGCGCCGCGGCCGGCGCGCTAGTACGCAACGAACGAAACAACTTCGGCACTACCGAGCTGAGCGCGACCACGCAGTGCGGTCAACTCCACGAGGAACGCATAGGCTTCGATTCGCGCGCCAAGACGCTCCAAGAGACGTCCGGTCGCCGCCGCGGTACCGCCCGTCGCAAGGAGGTCGTCGACGACCAGCACGCGTTCGTCGCGGACCAATGCGTCGGCGTGGATCTCCAGCGAATTGGTGCCGTACTCCAGCGCGTAATCTTCGACGAGCTTCTCGTACGGAAGTTTTCCGGGCTTGCGAATCGGGATGAATCCGGCGCCGATGGCGTAGGCGACCGGCGCGCCAAAGATGTAGCCGCGTGACTCGATCGCTACGACGTGATCGATGCCGCGGTCGCGAAAACGCTCCACGAAAAGGTCGATCGCACCGCGAAACCCTTGCTTATCTTTCAACAACGGGGTAATGTCACGGAAAAGGATCCCTGGAATCGGAAAATCGGGGATTGCTCGAATGAAGGCTTCGATCTCCACGTGGTCCGGGTTGGAGCCGGGGAGTCGAATGGCCTGCAGAAAGGGACGGACATGAAGAGACCGCAAGCCCTCGCCGCCGTAACGGCCGCGCTTGCTGCGAGCTTCGCCGCGCCTGCGCTCGCGGGTGGACAAGGCACTACAAACACCATTATCCTGAGCACCGCAGCTGCCGCCGGTACGATACCGCTCGTCGTCAACTACAATCACAAGAAGCGCGAAAAACGTGCGGAACAACAGGAAGTCGACCGGCGCCAAGACGCTTACCGCGATTGGTACTACCACAAATACGGCTACTATCCGACGTACGACCAGTTCAAGCAGTGGTACGTCCAGACGTACAACACCAGTCCTGAGTAAACATTACCGCTCGAACGCCGAGCCCTTCGCTCACGAACGGCTCGGCGTTTTCTTTGGAACGGCCGCGGGGCGGCGGTTGACCCTAGCATTTGCGGTTTCCATCGCGCTGCACGAAATCTTGGCGGGTGCGATAGCACCCAACCGGCCGGAAGCACCTGCGCGCGAGATCGTGTCGAGCGCGCGCCTCGTGCGGATCGCGCTGCGCCCAACGCCATCGCCTAAAGCCGAACTCGCACCGCAGCGAACCGTCACGCCGGCGCCGGTGCGGGCACTGCCGCCTCCAGTGCATATCGCGCCGGTCGCACGCGTCGCGGCACGTACGCCGCCTCGCGCGCAGGTCCACCGCGCGGCGGTGCGGTTCGCGAGGAACGCGCGGCCGGTTTGGGAGACTCCAATCGGAGTGACGGCAAACGGCGTCGTGGCGGCGGCCGCAGCCGGGGCCGGCGCCGGTGCGGGATCGCGGGGCAACGGCAACGCGCCTGGGAGCGGCGAGCTGCCGTGCGGGTTCGTTACCTTCTCGGATCCGCACGGATCGCATTTCGATACGCAAACGCGCGGATTTTGGGTCGACATTCGAATGTCGGTCCACTTTGCCGACGGATCCTCGCAATCAGTATTGCTGGATTACCCGTGGTACTATCCGAGCGAAGCGACGAACCCGTGGTCCGATCAGAATCTCAAAGATCCGAGCTTCCCTACGCGTTTTCAGCCGCCGCCGGCCGATAAGGCGAGCAGCGAGCCGCCGCTCGTGCAATACGTCGTGACGCACAGCACGCCCGACGGCATGACGCTGCTTAAAGACTGCCCTTAACCGCCGAGCGCGTTGTCCGGGCTTACGGCGATTGGCCAATCACCGCCGTTGCTCGTGAGCTTGTTTGAAAACGAGGTGCCGTTGGGATACGCAATCGACTGGATGATGAACGGCGTTCCGGTTTCGACGCTGACGTAGAGCTGTTTTTCGTTCTTGCTCAACGAGAGTGCGAACGGTGAGCCGCTCGTGATGTTGATCTCGTTCGACGGGCTGGTCTGGCCCGCTGGGAAGTATTCAACCGTGCTGCCGTAGAGCACGATGAGGTTTCCCGCTTTATCGACTTCTAAAGGACCGGGATAATGCGGAAGCCCTAAATCCTTGCCGTTGGTCGAGCCCGGCGCGAACTCCTCAACGGCAGTGCCCGCTGCGTAAAGATTGTCTTGGGCATCGGTCGCAAGGTACTCTGCGAAGTATGGGATCGTGAGTGACGGGGAGGTCTGCCCCTTGGGATAGACGGTGATGGTATTGTTGCCAACGTTCGCGCAGTAGATCGTTCCGGCTGCATCTACCGTTAGACCGGTCGGTGAACTCACGCCGTTACTGATCGTGATGAACGGCGACGTCTGCCCGGCCTGATAGCCCGTGATCGTATTGTTTCCAAGGTTCGTAGCGTAGACGCTGCCATGCGTGTCGACGAAGAGCCGCTCCGGCTCTGAAAGGCCGGTGGTAATCTGGCCGACTTCCTTGCCGTTAACGCCCTTACCGGAATAGATCGTAATCGTATTGTTGTAGAAGTTGCCCCAGTAAATAAGTTTTTTCTTCTTTTTCGCCTCGGGCGAGAGCCACCCGCGCGACCCGGCAGCATGCGCGGACGCCGGGTGGCCGAACCCGCCGGCGAGCTTGACGTTGGAATCGGGGCTCGAGTTCGAGCTCGCCGCGCTCGGCACGCCGGAGGCGGAACACGCGGTCATCGAGGCAACGAGTGATACGGTCAAAGCAAAACGATATGCGAAAGGCGTGATGGGTCGCAACGTAGTTCCTCCATAGTGAGAGTAAGAGTGCTAGAGCACCGCGTCGGGGCTGACCGCGATCGGCCAGTCTCCGGTACTGCCCCCGACCTTCGTCGTCAGCGTCGTTCCTCCGGGATACTTGAGTTCTTGAACCATAAATTCGCTTCCCGACTGCACGGTGGCATAGAGCTTTTTCTCGTCTTTGCTCAGCGAGAGCGCGAATGGAAACCCGGAGACGGAGATCGTCTTCGATGGTGTGGTTTGACCCGCCGGGAAGAAGTCAATCGTCGCGGCGTTCTCGTCTACAACGACGATATTTCCGCTTCGGTCGACCGCCAGCGCACCCCCAAAGCTAACTTGGAGATTTAGGTTCGTTCCGGTCGTCGATCCGGAGTGATACTCCCACACGCTGCCGTTGAGCGTCGAAGCGTACAGATTATCTGATGCGTCGATCGCGAGGTATTCCGCCGGATTATACTGCAGCGGAATCGTCAGTGAGGGAGCAGTCTTGCCCGCACCATATTCCGTGATCGTCGCGGGGAACGTCACGTTCGCACAGTAGACCGTGCCCGCCGCATCGACTGTGAGACCGGTCGGATTGTCCACACCGTCGGTAATGGTCAGCTTCGGCGAGGTTGTGCCCGGCGCATAGACGGTGATGTCGCCGTAGACGGCGTAGCCGTAGCCGTTGTTCGTAACGTAAAGATTGCGCGATTTATCGACGAAGAGGCGCTGCGGGCTCGAGAGACCGTCGGTGATCTGCCCCTTCTGTTTTGGATTTTTGCCCGCCGAGAAGATCGCAACCATATTGCTTACGTTATTTCCCCAGTAGATCAAGTTTTTTGACTTTTTCGCGTCCGGCGCGATCCAGCCGCGCGTCTGAGCGGAACCACCTTGCCGAGCGGTAAGTCCTGAAGCGCGGCTTCGAGCGCTCGAAGCGCCTGACGGCACGGATCCCG
>DASXGO010000453.1:0-4016 GCA_036489055.1 Candidatus Cybelea sp.
GTGATAGCGTATCCAGCGGGCTGCCTGCGCCACTCGGCTTGCCGGGCAGCAGCATTGCATCTTTGCGAAGGTGCAGGCGAGCGGCGTCGGCGATCAATTGGTCGATACTGAAATGGCTCATCCGAAGCACGAGGAAAAGCACCAGCGTGACGGAAAACAACATCAGCACGGCCTTGATGATCTGCACCCACGTCGTCGCGAGCATTCCGCCGAAGAGTACGTAGATCAGCATCAGGACGCCGACGACCGTGATCGCGACCACGTCGGTAAACCGCGGCAGCAATAGATTGACGAGCGCGCCGACGCCAACCATTTGCGCGATGAGATAGAACAACGTAATCGTGAGCGTGGAAACCGCCGCGATGGCGCGCACGCCTCTGCCGCGTAACCGGAATGACATGAGATCTGCGAGCGTGTACTTCCCGGTGTTCCGCAGCGGCTCGGCGACGAGAAACAGAACCGCCAGGTATGCTACGAGCCACCCAACCGAGTACATGAAACCGTCGAACCCGTAGAATGCCACGAGCCCGGTTATGCCGAGAAAGGTCGCGGCGGAGACATAGTCGCCGGCAATCGCCCAGCCGTTCTGCAATCCTCCAATGCGCCGATCGGCTGCATAGAATCCTCGGCTCGTGCGGATCTGTCCGGAAGCCCAGTACGTGACGACCAGCGTAATTCCGACGAAGATCGCGAACATGACCAGCGACGGTTGCGTGGTCATTGCGTCTCCAGCACTTCGCGCGCTTCCCGACGGCGAATGCGTGCGGCGGCGAGATCAAACCGCCGCGCGCGGTAGAGATAGAGCGCGAGAAGAATCCACGCCATTACGAACTGCGAAAGCGCAAAACAGTACGCCACGGTTAACGGGCCGAGCAGCGGCCGGCTCATAGCCTTGGGCCAGAATCCCGCAGCAATCGGCAACGCCAAATAATAGGCGATGAAGAAGATCGTTGCCGGCACGACGAATCGGCGGCGCGAACGCAAGAGGGCGCGAAACTCGGGCTCGGCGGCGAGTGTCTGCCACCGGGGCTGTTTCGCGCGGTCCACTACTCCTCGTCCGGCCAGCCCGCGAGTTCGCCGATTGCGGCGCTCTTGAGTACCCGAAGCCCGAGCATCGCGCATTTCATACGAGTCTGGCTGATTCCGATCCCAACGTCTTCCAAGACGGCATCTTTCGAGAGTTTGGCGACGTCGGCGAGTCTCATGCCCTTGACTCGCTCTGTGAGCATCGAAGCGGAGGCCTGACTGATCGCGCAGCCCTTTCCGGAGAAACGGACGTCTTTGACGACCCCGTCGCCAAGCTCGAGCTCCATGCGGATCTGATCCCCGCAGAGCGGATTGAGATCCTCGGCCTGCGCGTCGACCCGCTCGAGATGACCGAAGTTACGGGGACGGCGATAATGGTCGAGGATGTAGTCGCGGTAAAAGTCGTCCACGACGAAAGATCCTAGACTCCGAAGAGACGAGCGGCTTTTTCGAGGCCGGCGCAGAGCGCGTCCACGTCGGCTTCGGTGTTGTAGATGTAGAACGACGCGCGTGCGGTCGCGGACCAGCCCATCTTTTCCATCAACGGCATCGTGCAATGGTGACCGGCGCGCACGCAGATCCCCTCCGTGTCCAAGATCGACGCAAGGTCGTGTGCGTGCACGTCGGCGAGATTAAAAGAGATGACGCCGGAGATCTGCGCCGGATCGCGCGGACCGTAAATCGCCAAGCCACGATGCTCGTACTCCGCAAGACGGCCCAGCGCGTAGCCGGTGAGCCGGCGCTCGTGGTCGCGCACCCAATCCATCCCGACGTCCTGCAAGTACTCCACCGCCACGCCGAACGCGATCGCATCGGCGATGTTGCTCGTTCCGGCCTCGAATCTGCGCGGCGGGTCGGCAAACGTGGTGTGCGCGTACTCGACTCTTCGGATCATGTCGCCGCCGGAGAAGAAGGGCGGCATCGCTTCGAGCAGCGCGTGCTTTCCATAGAGGACGCCGATGCCGGTCGGTCCGAGCATCTTGTGGCCGCTGAACGTGTAAAAATCCGCATCGAGCGTCTTGAGGTTTATGGGAAGGTGCGGCGCGGCCTGCGCACCGTCAACCAAAACGACTGCGCCGGCTGCGTGCGCTCGCGGAATGACGACGTCGAGCGGTAAGATCGTTCCCAACGTGTTGCTGACGTGCGCGCATGCGACGAGCTTGCAGCCGTCGAGCAGTGCGTCGAGGTCGTCCAAAATGTAACGGCCGCGATCGTCCACCGGAATAAAGCGGAGTTCCGCACCGGTTCGCTCGGCAAGCATCTGCCAGGGCACGAGATCCGAATGGTGCTCGAGCTCCGTCAGCAGAATGGCATCGCCGGCGCGCACGTTGAAGTTTCCCCACGAGTAGGCGACGAGATTGATGGCTTCGGTCGTATTGCGGACCCAAACGATCTCGTTCGTCTGTGCGCCGACGAATCGCGCCAGCTTCACGCGCGCGTGTTCGAATTCAGCGGTTGCACGGGCGGCGATCTCGTAGACGCCGCGATGAATGTTGGCGTTGTACTGCTCGTAGTAATCGACGAGGGCTTGGATCACCGCGCGCGGCTTTTGCGACGTAGCCGCCGAGTCGAGATAGACCAAACGTTTTCCGCGCGACGTCGGGCGCGCGAGAATCGGGAAATCGGCGATGATCCGTTCGGTCTTGCCGTCCCTTCGACTGCGCTCAGGGGAGGCTACTTCATGTGCCTGCATCAGCCGAGTTTTGCGGCGAGAGCGGCGCGCAGATCATCGCGCAGCGCGGATGTCGGAAAGCGCTCGATGGCGGGCTCGAAAAAACCCAGCGCGATCATGCGTTCCGCGGCGTCGCGTTCGATGCCGCGGCTCTCCATATAGAAAATTTGATCGGCGTCGAGGGCGCCGACGGTCGCGCCGTGGTAGGCCTTGACGTCGTTCGCGCCGATCTCGAGTGCCGGCACCGAGTCGACGTGCGCGGTGGGAGAGAGCAGCAGCGCGTCGTCGCGGAGGCGGGCGTCGCTGCCCTGGGCATGCGGCGCGATCCGGATATTACCGAGGAAGCGCGCTTGCCCGCGTTCGCGTGCGGCGGACTTTACCAGCGTTTCGGAGGTCGCTTCACCGGCGCGATGGTCGACGGTGCTGATGAAATCGACGTGCTGCGCGGCGCGGGGAAAGAAGACCGTTGCCAGATGAGCGTCGGCGCCCGGCTCCTCGATTGAAACCCGAACGTCTTCGGCGGCAAGCTCCGCACCGAGCGCCGCCAGCGCCAGCACAATGCGGGCGTCCCTCCCGGGACGCGCCGCGCGGCTAAAAATGACACGCGCGGTATCGTCGGCATTTTGAAGCGCGGAGTAGGTGACGTCGGCATGCTCGGCGGTGACGATCTCGGTGACGCCGCACGCGAACGCACCCGCGCCGGCGGTTAGGCGCTCGACGACGGTCGCTCGCGCCCCGCGCTCCGCCAGCACGACGATCCACGGAAAAACAGCGGCGCCGGATGGCACGTGACAACGAATCGTGATCGGCTCGTCGGAAGCGTGGTCGGCCGGTACGTATACGAAGGTGCCGTTGGTGAGCAGCGCCTGGGCGAGCGCACCGAATTTCGTCGAGCCGGCAGTCGTCGTGCCGAAGGCCCGAGCCAGCAGCTCCGGATACTCGCGAGTTGCAGCCGCAAGATCGCAGACGACGAGCGCGCGATCTTTTGTTTCGACCTCGATTTGCGCGCCGGACGAAGCGACCGCATCCGCGTCCGGAACGATCGTCTCGAAATCGACACGCCAGAAGCGCCCCGGCCTCTCGCGTCCGCTCGGCAGTGCGAAGAAACGATCGAGCGCGCGCCTTCGCGTATCGCGATCCAAGGGAGCCGCGTCGAGCGCGTCAAGCCGTTCGTACAGCGAGTCCCTCGACTCCGCGCGGGATGGCAATGCCTCTGCGGTGTTAGGCAATCGCGGAACTCTCTTCGCGAATCTTATCGTAGCCCTCGCGTTCGATGCGGTGCGCCAGATCGTGACCGCCGGTCTTGACGATTCGTCCG
>DASXGO010000471.1:0-2214 GCA_036489055.1 Candidatus Cybelea sp.
CTCATGCGCTCCATGAAACGCGCGAGCTCGCGCAGTTTGCCATATTTGAACCCGGGCAACTCAATGCCGTAAAGTACGCGCAGCGCCACGACGAACTCGTGAAGCTTCACGTTGCCGGCGCGCTCGCCGTAGCCGTTCGCGGTGACGGAAACTACTTTGAACCCGCACGAGACCGCCGTGATTGCATTGACGGTGCCCAGCCCGTAGTCGTTGTGCAAGTGCGCGACAATCGGGAGGCCGGCGGGAAGGCCCGCCACGATGCGCGAGCAGTACCAGCGCGTCGCTTCCGGGGTGAGGGTTCCGACCGTATCGGGCCACGCCGGTCGCGTGCCGCCCGCCTCCAAACCCGCCTTGAAGTACTCGATGAAGTAATCGACGTCGCCGCGGCTGCCGTCCTCGGCGCCGAACTCGATGCGATCGATACCGCACTCGCGCGCGTGCGCAATCGCGTCGCATTGCAGCCGGATATTCGCATCGCGATAAAACGAGAGCGGCAGCTCGAGCCATTCGCGTTCGTCCCGCCCTTCGTATCGAAGCAGCGTTTTGCCGATCTTGTACTTGAGGTGCAGATCGCTGCCGCTCGTAAAGATGAAGAACGTCACCTCGCGCGGCTCGATGCCGATGTCGCGCAGCGTCTTGACGGTGACGTCGATGTCGTTGCGGTTGCTGCGGCACATAACGACGATCTCGGCGTCGCCTAGCTCTCCGCGCCGCTTGGCCTCCATGACGAGCTGAAGCGTCCGCCGATCGCCTTCGGATGCCGCGGGGAAGCCGACGCTCATGATGTGAACGCCGATGCCGGCGAGCGTCTTGGCGATTTCGAGCTTCTGCGCCGGCGTGTAGCACACGCCGGGCATCTGCTCGCCGTCGCGCAGCGTTTCGTCGTAGATACGAATCTCCGCAGAATCCGGAAAGTGCACGTCGCGTGTGAACTCCTTCGGATCTCGGATAAGGCGCTCGATCGGTTCGCGAAGCATGGTTGAGCGTTCTACGGGTGCAGCGCCATCTCTTGGTCGGACGTGCTGGCGTCCCTTTCGCCCAGCCGCAGCACGGCCGTATCGCGCGGAAAGAGCAGCTCAAGCGTCCAGTCGAAAGCGACGCGCAGCTTGCGATCGAGTCCGGGCAGGCGCAAGAGATAGTACGTACGCCATAAAAACCACGCGGCAAAGCCGGTAATGACGCGGTCCCCTCGTAACTCGGCGACGCCGGCGCGGCCACCCAAAGCCGCCATCATCCCCAACGCATTAAATTGAAACGGTTTGGTAGGCGCGCCGCGCAACGAGGCAACGATGTTCTCTGCGAGGTGCGGTCCCTCGCGGATTGCATGCTGCGCGGTCATCGGGTAGAGTCCGCCCGAACCGTCGGGAATCGCGGCGCAATCGCCGAGCGCCCAAATTCCAGGAAAGTTAGGAACGCTCATGTCTTGTCCGGTTTCGATCGCGCCTCGCCTCGTTTTCGGCAGCGCGGGCTCTCTTGCGATAAGTGGCGACGGTTTGACGCCGGCGCTCCAAACGATCGTCTCGCTCTCGATGCGCCGGCCGCTCTGCAGCGTGAGCCCGCGTCCGTCGGCGGAGGCAACGCCGTCGCCGGTGAGAACTTCGATGCCGCGCCGCTCCAACACGCGACGCGCGTACTGCCCCATCTTCGGGGGAAGCCCGGCGAGCAGCGTCGGCCCCGCTTCGATCAGAATCACCTTGACTTGGCGGCCGCTCAAACTTCGATAGAATCGGAGCACGCTGCGAAAGAGCTGGCCGATCTCGCCCGCGGCTTCCACGCCGGTAAAGCCACCACCGACCACCGCGATCGTCAAGAGACGATCGCGTCGCGTCTCGTCGGCCGTCGTGTCGGCATACTCGAGCAGCCAAACCAGATGGTTTCGCAGCAGCTGGGCGTCTTGAAGTGATTTTAAGGCCCAAGTATGCTCCGCGACGCCGGGCAATCCGAAGTCAGACGTCGACGAGCCGAGCGCCAAAACGAGATCGTCGAAGGGCTGCTCGAGGTTCTGGTGCGTGAGGACGTGATGATAGCGGATCGTTCGCTTGGCAACGTCGATTTCATCAACGTCGGCCAAAACGAAGCGGGTACGGCTCAGCTGCGTGCGGATCGGAGTCACGATGTGGCGCACTTCCAGCTCGCCCGAAGTTACCTCGGGGAGCATCGGTGTAAAGAGCGTATAGTTCTCCCGGCTGAGCAGGACGATATCCGCTTCGTCCG
>DASXGO010000057.1:0-15376 GCA_036489055.1 Candidatus Cybelea sp.
CCGGCCGCGGCGCGGTCCACACTCTGGACGACGTCGAACCGCATTGTCACGGCCTTGGCTTTGTTCGTCTGAAGATGGCCTACGAAGTGCTTACGCACGGGCGGGAGCGACGGAATCTTGCGGAACGCTTCCTGCACGTAGCTCTCGCCGATGTCGGTGAGGCCGGCCTCGATCGCGGCGGCGACCGTTTCGGCTCGTTGCCCCTTGGAAACGCCGACGAGGGTGATCGCGCCCGGATCCCGCCCGCACCTGCGGGCTTCCTCGTCGATGGCGCGGCGCAACGCACGATAGCGCTGCGCGACGCCTTCGCTCATCCCCGCGCCGGCTGGGCCGAGACCGGTCTGGTCTCCGTACGCGGACCGGGCCGCGTCGCGCAGTACGCGATCCCGATTGCGCCCGCGATAATCATTGGGATCGCATAGAGTTGTCCACCGGTCAAACCCAACCAGCTGAACGCGGTCTGCCGCCACATCTCGGCGATCGTGCGGGTGATGCCGTAGAGCGTGAACCAGGTCCACGCTACGACGCCGTCCTTGGGCTTGAGGCGGTAGACGATCAAGAGAATCGGAAGCGTCAAAATGTCGAGGATCGCCTCGTAAATCTGCGACGGGTGCCGGTACGCGGGTACGCCGTTGACCGTCGGTGCAGTTGGGAAGATCAAGCACCACGGCCGATCCGGATTGCAAACGTCGCCCCAAAGCTCGTCGTTGATGAAGTTGACCATCCGAACGAGCGTGATGCCGACCGGCAGCATCATGACGACCTCGTCGCCGACCACCGTATACTTCAGTCCCGGATGCTTACGAATGAAGAGCCAGATCGCGACCAGCACGCCGATCAAGCCGCCGTGAAACGCCATACCTCCGTTCCAAACGGCGATGAAGTTGATCGGGTTGGAGAAGTAGTAGGACGCGTCGTGCATGCTGATCATGTCGTTGATGACGAAGAACGTGCGTCCGCCGACCAAAACGCCGATCAGCGCGTAAAATAAGAAATCCTGGACCTGCTCGCGGGTCAGTCCCAGCCGCCGCAGTCCGGCCGGACGGCTCATCCAAAGGTAGACGCAGACGAACGCGACCAGATAGGCGATGCCGTACCAATGGATGCCGAAACGCCCGAAATGGATCGCGACCGGGTCGATATTTGTCGGATACGTAAACCAGTGCTGCATTGCTAACCAGGAGTGCGCTGGAGGCCGACAAACTCCTAGCGGCGCATGACCGCGACGACGCATATTACCGCCGGCATCGCCTTCCTCGCGGGCCTCGTTTCCTTCGTTTCGCCGTGCGTCCTACCGCTCGTGCCGGCGTACCTTTCGTTACTCACGGGCGAAAGCGTGGAGGATCTCAAGGCCGAGACGGCAGCACAAGCACGCGTTCAAACGCTGGCGCACGCGGTTGCCTTCGTGCTCGGCTTCAGCCTCATTTTCATCGCGCTAGGTTTGAGCGCGAGCGCCATCGGCGGGACGCTCAATGCAAACCGAAGCTTGATTGCTCAGATCGGCGGTGTGATCGTCGTGCTTCTCGGTCTGCACATGATGGGCATGATTCGCATTCCCTTGCTCATGATGGACAAGCGGCTGCGCGTCAATCGCGATCGCGCAAGCTTCTGGACGTCCGGCTTGGTCGGCGTGGCATTCGCCGCCGGCTGGTCGCCGTGCATTGGTCCCATTCTCGCGGGAATTCTCGCGATCGCTTCGCAACAGCACAGTGGGGAGGCCGCCGTGCTGCTTGCGTTTTACTCGCTAGGTCTCGCCGTGCCGTTTCTCGCCGTCGCGGGCGCGATCGGCGCGGTGTTACCGCTCTTACACCGCATCAAGCCGTCGCTGCGCGCGATCGAGTTCGGCGCCGGCGTTTTCCTCATCGCTGTTGGATTGGTTTTAGTGAATGACGCATTCCTCAACGTCGCCGGATGGTTCTATCAGTTTGTCCCGCAACCGAGTCTCTAGCATAACGAGCACCCTGACCATCGCGGCCGTCGCGGTCGCGGTGCTCTGGGCCGATCAGTACACCAAAGGCCTCGTCGCAAAGTCCTTCCTGCCCGGCGAGAGCCGCTACTTCATACCGCACTTCTTGAAGTGGACCTACGAACGCAACGTGCACGGAGCGTTCGGACTCTTCGGCAACAACGCGGTGCTCCTGATCGGGATGGCGATCGTCGTGCTCGTGCTCTTTTGGTTCAGCTTTCGCGACGCGGCCGCACGCTCGCTCATCGTCCGCATCGCGTTCGGAATGATCGTCGGCGGGGCGATCGGCAATATCGTCGATCGCGTTCACTACGGCTACGTGATCGACTTCATCGACTTCTATCGAATTTGGCCGAACATCTTCAACGTCGGAGATTCGTGCATTACCATCGGGGTCGGGCTGCTCTTGCTCTCGAGCCTTGTTACACGTCGTAACCGCTGAGCAAGCCGGCGAACGCACCGACGTCCTCGTTGCCGCTCTCTCGGGCGCCTCGCGATCCGCGGCGGCGCAGAGCGCCAAGCACGGCGACGTTCTCGTCAACGGCACGCCGGCGAAGCCGAGCCTGCAGCTGGCGACGGGCGACGTGCTGGAGTTCTCGATACCGGAGCGGGCGGAGCTGACGGCGGCGCCGGAGCGCATCCAACTCGATATAGTGTACGAAGACGACGATCTGATCGTCATCAACAAACCCGCCGGCATGGTGACGCATCCCGCGCACGGCGCGAAGAGCGGGACGCTGGTCAACGCGGTGCTGGCGCACACCGGTACGCTCCCGGGTGATGCGCTGCGGCCAGGGCTGGTTCATCGGCTCGATCGCGATACGTCGGGCCTACTGGTCGTTGCCAAGCGCGAGCAGAGCCTGCGACGGCTCGGCGCCGCGATGAAGAATCGCCGCATCGAACGCGAGTATCTCGGCATCGTTTGCGGCGTGCCGCCGCACGCGCGTGGTACGATCGAAGGCCCAATTGGGCGAGATCCACGCAACCGGCTGAAGTTCGCAATCGTCGGGGATGGGAAGCCCGCGGTGACGCACTACGAACTACGGCAAGCGTTCCCAAGACACGCCGAGCTGACGTTTCGCCTGGAGACCGGGCGGACACATCAGATTCGCGTGCATCTCGCCGCAGCGGGATATGCAATCCTCAACGATCCGATCTACGGCAAGCGCGATCCCCGCATCGCGCTGCCGGGGCAAGCGCTGCATGCGTGGCAGCTCTCTTTTCGCCACCCCGAAACCGGCATGCCGCTCGAGTTTGAAGTGCCACCCCCGCCGGCATACGAGCACGCCCGAGCGATTGTCGCGGCTTGACGCGGGCTAAGTGTTCACGCTCGTAGCGCAGGATGGCGGCGCGCGCAGGGGACGGATGCAGCTCGCGCACGGCTCCGTCGAAACGCCGTGCTTCATGCCGGTCGGTACCGCTGCGGCCGTCAAGGGATTGACGCCAGCCGAACTACGCGAGGCGCAGACGCAAATCGTCTTGGCAAACACCTATCACCTATGGTTGCGGCCGGGGTTGGACGCGATCGAAGCGGCCGGCGGCATCCATCGCTTCATGGCCTGGGATCGGCCGATTCTCACCGATTCGGGCGGGTTTCAAGTCTTCAGCCTCGAGAGCCGCCGGCGGCTCGACGACGACGGCGTCACGTTTGCCTCACACCTCGACGGCAGCGAACATCGTTTTACGCCGGAAAGCGTCGTCGCGTTCCAGCAGCGCATCGGCAGCGACGTCGCGATGGTACTCGACGTGTGCGTCAAGCTTCCGGCGGCACGCGAGCAGCTCGAAGCGGCGGTGCGCTTAACCACCGCGTGGGCCCGCCGGTCCGCCGCCATGCCCGCGCGCGAGCAAACCAAGCTCTTTGCAATCGTGCAAGGCGGACTCGACCTCGCGCTGCGAGAGCGCAGCGCCCGCGAGTGCGTCGAGCTCGACTTTCCCGGGTACGCGATCGGCGGCCTTTCCGTCGGCGAGACGCGTGAAGAAATGTATGCGACGACGCGGCGAACGGCTGCGCTGCTGCCGGTGGAAAAGCCGCGCTACCTGATGGGTGTCGGCACGATGCGCGATTGCATCGCCGCGATCGACTGCGGCGTCGACTGCTTCGACTCGGTCTATCCGACGCGCTGCGGCCGCAACGGACGCGCGATGACGCGCGGAGGCGAGCTCAACGTATTTAACGCCGCGTTCGTTCGCGACTTCTCTCCGCTCGATCCATTCTGCGACTGCTCCACCTGCACGACGTATTCGCGCGCGTATCTCGCGCACTGCTTCCGCTCAAAGGAGATGCTGGGACCGCGGCTACTCTCCTACCATAACGTCTACGCCCTCCATGCGCTGATGCGGGAGGCGCGCGACGCGATCGAAGCCGGTCAGTGGGAGAGGTTCAAAGCGCGCACGACGCCCGCGCAATCGTCGCAGATCGACGGATGATCCGGATCGTTCCCCAGCGCGCGAAACTTCCAGCAACGGGCACACTTTGCGCCTTCGGCCGGCAAGAGCGCGAACTCGACGACGCCGCCCGACTCTTCGGCTTCGCTGCGCTCGCTCTGCACGAGCCGAAGCTGCGAGACGACTAGCGCCTCGCGCAGATTGTCTCCCAGTGAATGCAGCCGCTTGTAAGCGGCCGGCGTGAGCTCGAGCACGAGCTGCGCCTCGAAGTCGCGCGGGCTGGCGATGGCCGCCACGCGCGCGCGCAGCTCGCGCAGCTGTTCCCACAGCCGCAGATCGCTCTCGAACGCGCCGCGATGCCGCGCTTCGAATGAGAGGTCGAAGACGCTTTCGTTGCCGCCGTGCAGCACCTCGGGCAAAAACTGCCATGCCTCTTCGGCGGTAAACGAGAGAACCGGCGCCAGCGCGACGAGAAAGCGCCGCAACACGTAGAGCAGCGCGGATTGTGCGCTGCGCCGGCGCGGGTCGGCGGCCGCCCGGGAGTAGAGCGGATCCTTGAGCGCGTCGAAGTACAGGCTCGACATGCCGTTTTCGAACTCGACGATTTCGAGATACGCGTCGTGAATTTCAAAGCGGTCGTACGCCGCTTTGACGTTCGCGACGAAGGCGTCCGCAACGTTGCAGGCAAGCCGATCGAGCGGCTCCATCGCTTCGCGCGCGACGACGTCGTCCGCCTCGAGCTCGTAGAGATTCGAGATGATGAAGCGCATGCGGTTACGTAGATTACGGTAGACGCGGCCGACTTGTTCGACGATGTTCGGTCCGAAGCGAACGTCGTCGATCGGTTCGACCGAAGCGGCCCAAAGCCGGAGAACGTCGGCGCCCCATTTCGCCATGGCGTCCTTGGCTTCGATCCCGGTGCCGCGCGACTTAGACATCGGACGCCCTTGCTCGTCGTTGACCCAGCCGTTCTTCATCACGCGCCGGTACGGCGCACGGCCTTTGAGCGCGGCACCGGTGATGAGCGAGCTTCGAAACCAACCACGAAATTGATCGCCGCCTTCGAGCACGAGATCGGATGGCCACGGTAAACCGTCGCGGCCGAGCACGGCGAGATGCGTCACGCCGGACTCGAACCAAATGTCGACGATGTTCTTCTCCTTCTCGAATCGGCTGCCGCCGCAGTTCGGACAGGCGAAGTCCGGCGGCAGATAGACCTCTACCGGATCGCTCCACCAAACGCTCGCGCCTGCCTCTCCAAACCGCTTCGCGGCCAATCGCGCGACGCGCGCATCGAGAATCGCTTCGCCGCAATCGAGACAGATCAACGAGGGAATCGGCGTACCCCAGGTGCGCTGACGCGAAAGGCACCACTCCGGATGCGTCTCGATCATCTGGCGCTGGCGAGCGCGACCCCACTGCGGCGTATACTCGACCGCATCGGTAGCGTCGATCGCGTGATGGCGGAGATGATTTTGATCCATCGCCAAAAACCACTGCGCCGTCGCGCGAAAGATGACGGGATTATGACATCGCCAGCAATGCGGATAGGAATGCTCGTAATCGCCGACGCTCCAGAGCGCGCCGCTGCGCTGCAAATCTTCAACGATCGTCGCATTGGCGTCCCAAATCTTCATGCCGGCGTAGGGACCGGCCTCGGCGGTGAAGCGTCCGGCTGCGTCGACCGGATTGAGAATCGGCAGCCCATACTTCATGCCGGTCTCGAAGTCGTCTGCGCCGTGACCCGGCGCGGTATGCACCACGCCCGTGCCGGTCTCCAAATCGACGTAATCGGCGAGCACGACGACCGAATCGCGATCCATGAACGGGTGACGCACCGCAAAGTCGTCCAGTTGCGCGCCTTGTGCGCGCCCGATCGCGACCGCTTCGGCGAATCGCGCACCAAGAGCTTGCTGCGCGAGCGCTTCTGCGACGATCACCGCCTCGTCGCCGAGCTGGTACAGCGCATAGGTTGCATCGGGTCGCAACGCGATCGCCGCGTTCGCCGGCAACGTCCACGGCGTCGTCGTCCAGATGAGGAACGAGATGCGTTGAGGTGTGCCGTACCTCGCCCTTCGACTCCGCTGCTCCGCGGCTTCGCTCAGGATGACACTGTCTGGTGACGAGGTAAAGACATCCAGAATCCGCTCTCGTTGCTCTTGCGTTGCCGTAAAGCGGACGAAGATCGACGGCGAGGTGCGGTTTTCGTATTCGATCTCGGCTTCGGCGAGTGCCGTCTCGTCGTAGACGCACCAAAGCGTCGAGCGCAGCCCTTTGTAGAGTTGCTGGCGTTCCGCCAAGTCGGCGAGCGCGTTAACGATCGTTGCTTCGAAGTACGGGTCTATCGTCCGATACGGGCGATCGAAGAGCCCGAAGTTGCCCATGCGGACGCGCTGTTCGCGCTGGCGGCCCAGCCAGAAGAGTGCGCGTTCCTTGCAGCGTTCCCGCAACTCGAGCGGGTCGATTGCATGGAAGTCCCGGATGCCGAGATGGCTTAACGTTTCGTACTCGATCGGAAGTCCGTGCATATCCCAGCCGGGAACGAACTTCGCGTACTTTCCGTCGAGCAACGCGACTTTGACGAACATGTCTTTGAGGACCATATTGAAAAACGTGCCCATGTGCAGATCGCCATTTGCGTAGGGCGGCCCGTCGTGCAGGATCCAAGGGCCGTTGGGGGCGTTGCGCTCCAAGCGCCGCTCGTAGGTTCCGTGTTCCCGCCACCAATCGAGCCATTGCGGCTCGCGCGCGGGCAGCTCGGCTTTCATCGGAAAGCCGGTCTTCGGGAGATTCAGCGTCTCGCGATAGTTCATCTTCACTCGCCCAGAAGTTCGCCGAGCACGTCGAAGTTGCGCCCCGCGGCCGTCTCGAGAGCGGGCCGCCGCTGCGTCAGGAATCCGGCGAGCACGTCGCGCTCGCGCACGAGCCGGTCGGCGAGCGCGTCCAGCACGTCGTCGCCCGGCCGTTTTACCTCACCGTAGAGCGGCGGCAGCGGATACGCGATATCCTGGCAGAGTGCCGAGACTTTCGGATCGTAGGCAATCGCCAAGAACGGCACGGCGTAACGCGCCGCGAGAATGAGTGAGTGCAACCGCATCCCGACGACGACTCGCGCGCCGCGCAGCATGGACGCCGCCGTGCGCAGCGTGCACTCCGGCAGCAGCACCGGGTTCGACTTACAGAGTCGAATGACGTCGGTCGAAGCCGCCGCGTCGGCCGCTCCGCCGAGCGGCAAGAATGCCGCGCGAATCGCGTGGTCGCTCGCGAGCCGATCGACGATGCGCGCAACGGCTGAGGGCGCGTCCCGCAGCGCCGGCGCTTTTCGGACGCTCACGATGGCATACGGACCGCTCTCGGGCCCGAGCCCTTCGCTCGACAGGTCGATGGCCTCGTCGGCCGCGTCGTAGAGGAAGACCGGATCGGCCGTTTGCTCCACCGGCGTCGCGGGGAGCAACTCGTGCAGCAACCGCTGCGACCGCTCGTCGCGTACCGTCGCGCGGTCGAGTCCCTTGCAGAATTGGCGCACGATGAGTCTGCCCCAATAGTCGAGCGGGCCGATCGACTGTGCGAATAGCATCGTTTTACGCCGGCGGCGGATCGCTTCGCGTAGTATTCCCGCGTAATAGAGAAGACTGCGGGTGCTCGTCGCGTTCTGCAGCAGACCGCCGCCGCCCGATACGACGACGTCCGAGCGCGCGATCGCCGCACGCACCTCTCGCCAGTCCGAGCGCAGCGCCGTCTCGACGCGATGTTGCGATGCGGTGAGTTTCGGCGATGCGGAGAGCACCTCGAGCCGTGCCGACGGAAAGCGCGCGCGCAGCCGGTCGAGTATGACCTCGAGCAACGCTTCGTCGCCGAGATTTCCGAAACCGTAGTACCCGGAGAGCAGCACGCGCGGCATCACGCCTTGGCGAGGGGTAGCCGCCGGTACACCCATATAACGACCGCACCGATAATCGCGCCGACGACCAAGCCGTTAACGATGCGCAAGATCGAAATCTCGATCGGCGTGTGCAAGTGTGAAAACGTGTCGATGACGTCGCCGACTCCAACGCCGATACCGAGCGCCAGCAGCCAGCCGATGATGCGCCGATGCGGCGGCAGCAAGGCCGGCAGCAGCATCATGCACGGAAATCCGATGAGGAACTCCTTGAAGCGCGGCCGCACGCTCAGCACGTGCGTGAGGATGTGGCGTAGCGCAAGCTCGACGGGCGACGGCGAGACGTCGCTTTCGTTTCCGCTCCGGGCCAGCATCAAAGCGCCGAGCGCGACGATCGCGATGCCGGCCAGGAGCTGGTAGGCCAGCACCGGAGAGAGCAAGACGTCGCGCGGGCGCGTAGCGGCGCCGAAACGCCGATCGAAACAGTAGAGCAGCAGCGCGAGAAGCGGCGGCAGCGCCAAGATCAGGCGCACGCCGCGAAACCGTTCGATTTCCGTCATCGCAAGGGGCGAGCTCATGACGCCGATGACGACGAGCGCGCCGAGCAACGCGACGCCGGTGGCCGCAAGCATCCAACCGGCACTCCGCGCAAACTGCGTTCCGAAACGCGGCGACGGTATCTCCGTCCAAGCCGGAATGAGCACGAGCAGCGCTGCCGTCGCGAAACAGAGCGCTCCCGCCAACGCGATCGCCGAACGCACCGCGGCATCGTGATGCGACACGACGCCGGCTGCATAGAGCGCAATGGTCAACCCGTACGCGGCAATGGCGATCAGCCGGCGGTACCAGCCGAAGAAATCGAGGAGGAGTACGAAGATTGAGGGTACCGCAAGGGCGGCGAGTCCCACCAGAACGCGATTGTTTCCGTGATAGAGCGGAATCGGCGTCGCCCGCCCCAGACGAAAGCCGGCACCCCGAAGCTCGTCCGCAATCTGTTTCACCATTTCGACATTGGTGGCTTCAATAGAGAGCGTGCCGTCTTGATGGGTCCAGGGACGGAGATAGACGACCCGCACGTTGCGCTCGCGTACGCCCAGCACGTACCGGCCGACGGCCTCGTCCAACTTGATCTTGTCGAGCTCGGGCTTCGCGATGGCTTGCACGCGAACGGTCCGTCCCGGGAGAAGCCGCGCCAACGTGTCGTTGCCCTTCTGCACCTGCACGACGTCATACGTTTCGATCGATCCGAAGTTGACGAAAGGGTGGGCTTTAAAAGCGTTGGCGGTATCTTCCAAGTGGTCGGGATAGCCGAGTACCTGATTGCCGAGACCGAAGAAGATCACGGTCGAAACTTTGGGATCGTAGCGTATGACGTCGGCGAAAAGTGCGTTGATCTGTGGCGCACCGAACCGTTCGTCATTTTGAAATCTGGGCACGACGAGCAGCCCCAGACGATGGGCAAGTTCTATTTGATCGGTCGGAATGCCGAGCGCCGTTGCGTTAAAATAGTCTACTTGCGTACGGACTTCGATCAGCCAGGGGCGCACCGGCCGTAAAACGCGTACGCTGCGCGGCGAGAAATGCAGGGGCAGCATCGTTCGGTAGCGGTGATACGTGGCGGCGTCGGAAACGAGCAGATAGACCGCGCCTTCGACGATGCGGTGCGTGCGCACCAGCTGCGCCAAGAGCGGGTCGCCAATCGGCGAGACGCGGGCTTGATTGATCAACGCCGCTCCGGTCGTTGCATACGCCTTCCCGTCGGATCCGACGTTCGCGCCAAGCTCTTCCGTGACCGCCAACGAGGTCAGACCGGCTCGCCGCAACGCGATCAGAAACGCCGACCGGTTGTAGTCGTACGACCGCGCAAGCGTATCCAGATCGGTGAAATCCATCGCGAGCTCGACGCGGTTTGCGTGCGATTCGACCCGAACGCGCAAGAACGCGACGGCCAGTGATGCGAGCAGCCCCAGAACTAAGATTGCTTGGGCATAACGCGTCCGCCGAGCAAAAAAAAGCACGAGGCGGCTCATTCCCGTTTCGCAGCGAGCTTCCGCCTAGACATCACAAAAGGGCTCGCCATAAGGCGAGCCCTCCTGCCGTCGCGTATACGCGGGTCCCCTTTTTTGTCGGGTCCACGCATACCGGGTGTGGGCGACGCTTTTCGGCGCGCGAAGCGTTCGCTGCCCACACGCGAACGCTGCGGCCGTCGGCTTCAACGGTACGGCCCTATCCCCTCCATCGCACTATGCCTCCCACGCCGGCTTGCGCCTTTCGAGAAATGCAGCAATCCCTTCCGCGGCGTCCGGTTCGAGCGCATTCGAGGTCATCACGGCCTTCGTATAGTCGTAGGCGCGCGCTTGATCGAGATCGATTTGTGCGTAGAACGCAGCCTTGCCGAGCGCGACGATCCCGCGGCTTGCCGACGCGATGCGCTGCGCGAGCGCGACGGTTTCATCATGGAGGCGTTCCGCAGCAACGACGCGATTCACCAGGCCCCACGCGAGCGCGGTCTGCGCGTCGATCGCATCGCCGGTCAGGAGCATCTCCATCGCTCGTTTTCGCCCAATCGCGCGGGTCAGCGCGACCATCGGCGTACTGCAGAATAATCCGATGCGGACGCCGGGCGTCGCAAACGTTGCCTCCACCGACGCCACGGCGAGGTCGCACGCCGCTACGAGCTGGCATCCCGCAGCCGTCGCAACCTTGGCCACCTCCGCAATGACCGGCTGCGGCACCGTCTGAATTCTGGCCATCAACTCGACGCACGCATCGAAGATCCGCCGGTACTCATCGACGTTGCGCCCGACGAGCTCGCGCAAATCGTGACCCGCGGAAAACGCGGCGCCTTCACCCCGCACGATGACCGCGCGCACTTGGCGATCCGTCGCGAGCTCTGCCAGCGCAGCATCGAGCTCGCGCATCATCTGCAGCGAGAGCGCGTTGCGCTTTTCCGGGCGGTTCATGGTAACGAGGGCGATCTCGCCCTCGCGCTCTACCGCGACGGCGGCGTTGGGCTCTAAGGCTTTCATACGGAAGACTTGGGCGATGCAGGGCTCGAACCTGCGACTTCCTCCTTGTAAGGGAGGCGCTCTCCCAGCTGAGCTAATCGCCCCTGCAAACCCGCGATTCGCGCAGACGAATAGCTCACCTCGTCAGGTTTAAGAGAGCTTGAGAACCGGGAAGGCTCCAGCGAGACTGCCTACGTTGAAAAAGCACCACCGCGCGACCTACTCGAGCGACATCAGGAACGTGGCTTTGGCGCGTCGGAGCATTGCCGGTTTTGCCGCAGCTTGCGGCTTCTCCGGCGATGACGTCTCGGATATTCGTCTTGCCGTCGGGGAGGCGCTGAGCAATGCCGTCGAGCACGGCAGCGGAACGGTCGCTCGGAACATCATCGTCGAATGCACGTTTGAAGACGCGACGCTGGTCGTGATGATCGAAGACAGCGGCAGCACTTTTTCTGAGCCATCGGTCCGAACCAGCGTCGAGCCGGACCACCGCGGCCGCGGCTTCGGCATCTTTTTGATGCGCCGCTTGATGGACGAGGTCACGTTCGCGCGTAACGGCACGATCGTTCGCCTTGTCCGGCACCGGAGTTTAAGGTAGCGTCAGGTCTGTTCCGCGATCTTCTTCTGGAGCAGGTCGACCGCCGCGCGCAGCTGGTCGTCCTTTTCAACGTCGCCGAAACGCGCATCGCGATTCTCGTCGACTCGAACGTCCGGATCGATACCCCGCAGGTTGATGTCGCGGTGGTTCGGGGTGAGGTAGTGCGCGGTCGTGATCTTGATCGCGGCGCCGTCCGGCAGCGGCGTGAGCGTCTGCATCACACCCTTGCCAAACGTTTTCGCGCCGACCAGCATGCCGATTCCGTCGTCCTGCAGCGCTCCCGCCGTAATCTCCGATGCCGATGCGGTGTACTGATTGACGAGCACCGTCACTGGAAGCGTAATCGAGGGATCGCCGTCGGCGTCGATCGTCGTCGCGCGTTTGCCGCGCTCCTCGACGGTAAGCAGCGCTTTATTCGCGATGAAGCGTGAGCTGATGTCGAGCGCCGAGTTGACGTACCCGCCGCCGTCGTTGCGCAGATCGAGCACGAGCGCTTTTGCGCCGCCGTCACGCAGCCGCGCGACGGCGGTATCGAACTCGTTGGGAGTCGCGCGTCCGAACTCCATGACCCAAATGTAACCGATGCCGTCGGGCAGCATTTTGAAGACGACCGTCGGCGGCTGCACGTTTTCTCGCGTGATGCTTACCGGTGCCACGTTCGCGCCGGACCGTTGTAAGGTCACCGCGACGACCGTGCCGGCGTTGCCGCGTAGGCGCCGGCTAACGCCGTCGACGCCGAGCCCCTTGGTCGTGGTACCGTCGACTGCGGTGACGAGGTCGCCCACTTGCAGGCCGGCGCGCTCTGCCGGGGTGGCCGGCAGAACGTAGGTGATGCGAACGAACCCGGAAATGGTGTCGGGCTGGATCATCACGCCGATTCCGCCGATTTGTTTGGGGTCGAGGGCGTCCTGGAACGCTTTAAACTGGTCGGGCGTAAAGAATTGCGTGTAGCGATCGTTCGTCGCTTTCGCCATTGCGTCGATCGCGGCATACGCGAACTCGCTGGGACTCGCGTGAGCCGCGTGAGCCGACGCCGCAATGGCATCGTCGAGCTGCGACATCGTTGCTTCGCGGTCCGCTTGCGCGTGCACCGCCGGCGCCGGGATCGTGACACCGTGCTTGTGCGCCGTTTGTGCGAGCGCATCGGAAGCTGCGGCCAGCAAGACCTGCGGATCGACCGGATCGTAATACTTAGTCGTCAGCAGTTGAAAGCTTTGGGTGACATCGCCGGCGACTTGGTAGGAGAGCGGCGCAGGCGCCGCACCCAAACAGAAGAACGCGAGCAGGAGGGCAGCGGCCGAACTACGTCGCGAGAATACAAAAAACGACTTCATCACGATCCCTTCTTCGGTACGTACCCGCATAACGCATGGCAGGGGCGCGTCGTTGCGACAAAATGGTTAGAGCCCGCGATCGGCCGCAGCGCGGCGCAGGCGATCCATCATCGCACGGCCGAGCCCGCGCTCGGGCAAAGGCTGCACGTCGATGCGCTCGAGCGCGAGAGCGTCGAGCTCGTGCAGGGTTTCGAAGAAGCGAGCCGCCGCTTCCCGCATGTCGCCCGCGGCTGAGAGCCGACGCGAAGCCGCATATCCTTCAAATACCTCGCTTAGGGCAAGCGCCGCCGCGCGGGAGCGTTCGTCGGTTGGAACCCGGCCCGGTTCGATGAGCCGAACCGGCGTCGCAGGCGCATAATGCTGCGGCAACATTCCCGGTGCGCGATACCCCGCGTCCTGCGTCGCCTCAAGCGGCCCAATGACCGCCTCGACGGCTTCGGATTCGATCGCGCCCGCGCGCAGGAGCTCCGGCCGGCCGTCGATAGCGACGATCGTCGACTCGAGCCCATGCTCGGTGCGACCGCCGTCCAAGATCAAATCGACCTCGGCACCGATCCCGGCGGCGACGTGCTCGGCCCGCGTCGGGCTCAACCTTCCGAACAGATTGGCGCTGGGCGCGGCCAGCGGCGCGCCGGCGGCAGCGAGCAAAGCGCGCGCGACCGGATGGGAGGGCATGCGAACCGCCACGGTGGGCAGACCCGCGGTAACCAAGTCAGGCACTCCGCCGCCCTTGCGAAGTACCAACGTAAGCGGGCCGGGCCAAAAGCGTTCCGAAAGTGCGCGGGCCGGAGCCGGCATAGAAGACACGACGCGCAACAACATCGCTTCGTCCAAGACGTGCACGATGAGCGGGTCGAAATAAGGCCGGCGCTTGATTTCGAAGATCCGCGCGACTGCTTCAGGCCTCAAAGCAAGCGCCCCCAAGCCGTAGACCGTTTCCGTTGGAAACGCGACCACGCCGCCGCGTTCCAACACCTCGGCCGCGCGCGCGATGCCGCGAGAATCCGCCGCCAATACGGGCACGCGGAAGGGATGGCCCCCGGCCCTAGCCGATACCTTTAAATACTATGCCGGGTCAGCTTCGCTCGTTGCGGTTTTTGCCGCTTGCCGCTTTCCTTTTGACTGCAGCGCTTCCCGCATTCTTGGGCGGGTGCGGCGGCGGCTCGAGCTCGGGATCGGTTGTCCCGCCGCTGCAGCCTCCGCCGCCCGCGACGAAGGGCAGGTACTTCACGCACATCGTCATCCTGATTCAGGAGAACCGCACGTTCGATAATCTCTTCGCGACGTTTCCCGGCGCCGACGGGACGCGTCGCGGAAAGACGCACAACGGCGGAAGCCTCCTGCTGCGCAAGGCCGATCTCGAGAGCCCGGTCTCCCCGAACAACGGTTATTCGTATTGGAAGCGCGACTGGAACGGCGGCAAGATGAACGGTTTCGACATCGTCAACATCGGCAAGGTGTCGGGAACGTACGTCTACCAGTACGTCGATCCCACACAAATAGCGCCGTACTGGGACCTCGCGAAGCAATACGTGCTCTCCGATCACACCTTCCAAACTCAGGGCAGCGGCAGTTTCACCGCGCATCAAGATCTGATTCGCGGCGGAACCTCCATTAACGGAAGTCAGAGCCTCATCGACTTTCCGAACGATTGGGGTAACCCATGGGGATGCGATGCGCCGCCCGGAACGCGGACGTCGCTGATCACCGCGAAGAATCAATACATGTCGTTCCAAGGCCCCTATCCGTGCTTGAAGTATTCGACGCTCCGCGATTTGCTCGACGCTAAAAACATATCGTGGCGCTACTACACGCCGGCCAACGGAAGCTTCGGAGGAAATCTCTGGAACGCGTTCGACTCGATCGAAGCAGTGCGCCACGGCTCCGAATGGAACACCAACGTTGCGACCCCCGAAACGAGTATCTTCACCGACATCAATCGCGACACGCTGCCCGCTGTGGCGTGGGTCATTCCGGATTATCAAAACTCCGATCACCCCGGCGATAATTCGGACACGGGGCCTTCATGGATCGCACAAGTCGTCAACGCCATCGGTCAAAGCCCGGCATGGAAGACGACGGCAATCCTCGTTGTGTGGGACGATTGGGGCGGATGGTACGATCACGTCGCGCCGCCGGGCGCACGCCGATACGGCGGGCTCGGATTTCGAGTTCCGTTGCTCGCGGTCGCGCCGTACGCAAAGA
>DASXGO010000079.1:0-4349 GCA_036489055.1 Candidatus Cybelea sp.
CATGTAATTCGACGGATCGCTGGGATCGCCGACGGTAATCGTCGCGACGCGCCGCTTCAGCTTATCAACGAACTCATCGTAGATGCTCTCCTCAACGATCGCGCGCGAACAGGCCGAACATTTCTGCCCTTGAAAACCGAACGCCGAAGCGGCAACGCCTTCAACGGCTGCATCGACGTCCGCATCGGCGGCTACGATGATGGCGTCCTTACCGCCCATCTCGGCAACGACCCGCTTGATCCATTTTTGCCCGCTCTGCGGTTTGGCCGCCAACTCGTTGATACGCAGCCCGACTTCTTTCGAACCCGTAAATGAAATGAAGCGAATCTTTGGATGCGTAACGATGAGATCGCCGATTTCGCTGCCCGAGCCGGGAATGAAGTTGACGACGCCCGGCGGGACGCCGATCTCGTGCAATAAATCCACGAACCACGCCGCGATAACCGCCGCGTCGCTCGACGGCTTCAATGCAACGGTATTGCCGCAGACGATCGCCGCCGCGGTCATGCCGATCATTATAGCGCCGGCAAAGTTCCACGGCGGGATGACCGCACCGACGCCGAGCGGGATGTAGACAAGCTCGTTGCGCTCGCCCTCGATCGGCACGATGGGCTGCGGCTGTGCGTACCGAAGCGCTTCGCGCGCGTAATACTCGAGAAAATCTATGGCTTCGGCGATATCGCCGTCCGCCTCGCTCCAGCTCTTTCCCACTTCGTAAACCAGCAGCGCGTCGTAATCGAAGCGCCGCGAGCGCAGCAACTCGGCCGCCTTAAAGATGTACGCGGCGCGCTCGGGAAGCGTCCGGTGCCGCCACGAGTCGAAGGCCTGCGCGGCCGCCTCAATCGCCTCGTTTGCCTGCTCCTTGGAAGCCGCGCTCGTCAGGCCGACTATCTCGTTCGGGTCGGCCGGGTTGACCGAACGGATCTTCTTTTCCGTCTCGCTTTTGCGACCCCCGATCACGAGTGGATAGTGCTTGCCGAGCTGCGCCTTGACGCGCTCGAGCGCGGCGCGCATCGCTGCGGCATCGGCGGGGTCGCGAAAGTCCTTGACCCGTTCGTTTTGAAAAGGCCCGGTTTCGAGTTGTCGTTCTGTCGTTGTCGTCATGCCTCTATAGTACCGCGCAACGCCGTTTGGGTTGCGACGGCACCTCGACGGCGGTTATGGCTTGAGCTCGTGTATGTTGTTGTCGTTGGTATCCGTGTAGAAGACTACCGTGTTGTTGTCGTTCGTTCCCTTTGAAGCAAGGCCGAAGACGCCTTGTTGTGAACTGGAGCCGACGACCTTCGTCGCGAGGATTTGGCCGTCCGGCGTAAACTCAACCAGCGTGTTGGCCGAGCCTTGCGTGTTGGCGACGATGAGATTGCCGTTCGGAAGAAGGGTCATCGCCATCGGCGCGTCGAGTGGCGAACCGCTGTAAACGAGGCTGCCGCACGTTGTTTTCGGATACTTGCACTTGAACGTCTTTCCACCCGGCTGTACGACGATTTCATCCTTAACCAATAGCTTGCTTGCGCTTGAAAACGCCACAACCGTGTTCGTTACGCCGTCGGCAATGTACAGCGTATCGATTCCCTGATCGTATGCAAGCCCGGTCGGTCCCATTTCGCCGTCCGAGCTGTTGCCCACCTCGAAGCCCTTGGCGACTTCCGTCGCCAACTGGTTACCGTAGAAGCCTACGCTAACGCTTATCAGCGCTCCGTGCGTCGTGCCCACGAAAACGTATAGCGGAGAGAAGTTTTGCATAGGCTTGGCGACGATATCGCCTAACGGCGCGTCGATGGGTTTGCCGCTGTACGTTTTCTCCACGTTGCCCTTTGCCGTGATTACGAGCAGCTTGCCGCTCGTAAGGCCCGTACCGTAGACCGTACCGTGACGCGGATGCACGGCCGCTCCGTTGCAGCCATCGAGCGAGCTGCTTTGAATAAAGCGCTGCGGATCCGAGCCCGGCTTTGGATTGAGCGCTTCGATCGTCGTGCCGGCTCCCTCCTTACCCGACGCGTCTTCGAAGTTGCACGTGACAAGTTGGCCCGTGGTCAGCTTCCCATGAGGGTTGGCGTGTTGCACGATATAGAGTGAGCGCGGACCTTGGTCGCCGTTATTCGCATCAACCGTCGATCCGATCACGACGTCCTTCGTCAAGCCCTTCAGAATAGAACGCATGTCCGACCGCCGATTGTGGCTTGCGCCGGAGCTCGTCCGCACTGCCGTGCCCACCGCGCTGCTGCTCGATGGGAAGGCTTGTTCCGCGCAACCCGACGCCGTCAAGAGTATTACCGCTGCCGGTATCACCGTTCGATAGGTGCGAAGCTCCATGAGAAAACCTCCACGGGGACGACTAACGAGGATGCTGATTGCGGGCTGGGCTTCTCCGACATGGCAGTGAATCCTTGGGCAGACTCGCTGTGCGCGGCAGGTGCCGAGCACCTGATTCGGAGAAACCCGCGCCGCAACGTCAACACGCTCGGGGAGACAACGCTATGCGAAGACTTGGTTCGGCTTTGTGCATCATCATTTTCACCGGGTGCTCGCAGATGCCGCTCGCTTCGTCGCCTCCCACGACGAGTAACGCAACGACACGCGGTAAGACCGGCTCGAACTTCCAGATTCTTCACGCATTCAACGCGGTCAGTACGGGAAGAGTCCCGGCGGGCGCGGTGCTCGCCGACAACGGCACGCTTTACGGCACCACAAACTTCGGCGGCAAACGCAGCACAGATTGTTATCCCGGTATCGGCTGCGGAACCGTTTACGAAATTACGGCTAGTAACACGTTTAAAGTGCTTTACCGCTTCCACGGCCGCCCGGACGGTACGCGGCCTTACTCGGGATTGATCGATCTCAACGGCACGCTCTATGGAACAACCCAAGCGGGCGGAAAGCACAACCAAGGAACGATTTTTTCGCTCACGCCTTCGGGCTCGGAGCACGTGATCTTCTCGTTTGACGGGAAGCACGGGAACGACCCGCGTGCCAATTTGATGAGCATCAACGGCACGATGTACGGCACCACCTATTATGGTGGTGGCGCCGGAAGCGGCACGGTCTTTTCGATCACCCCGTCCGGCACCGAGAAAGTGCTTCACAACTTTCAGAACGGAACGGACGGCTCGCTACCGTTTTGCGCGCTAATTGAAGTAAACGGCCTGCTCTACGGCACGACGGCTTCGGGCGGGGTGAATAATGCCGGGACGGTCTTCGCGATCGATCCGAGCGGTAAGAACTACAGCGTTCTCTACAGCTTCCAAGGCGGAACCGACGGCGCTTACCCGTACGCGGGTCTAACAGAAATGAACGGTACACTCTACGGAACCACCCTGCAAGGCGGCGCCAACAACAAGGGCACGGTCTTCTCTATCACGACTTCGGGTTCGGAGCAGGTGATCCATAGTTTAGGGCAAGGCACCGATGGCGCGTACCCATATGCGGCCCTGACGGTCATGAATAATCTACTCTACGGCACAACGGCATACGGCGGCACGAAGAAACAAGGCCCCCTGTTTAAGGAAAACAGCCAAGGGACGATTTTCAGCATAACGCCGTCGGGCTCCGAGCAAGTCCTTCATAATTTTACCGGCGGACCGGGCGGCCGCGTTCCGTACGCGGGTGTTACGATTATGAACGGGGCGTTGTATGGCGCTACGATCTGGGGCGGCAACAAAGCCCCGAAGGGCGGCGAGGGGACTGTGTATGAATACACGCCATAAATCGTGACTCAACTCCCGGCCGTCGCTATCGCCGCCCTCTTTTTGGGGATTGGCATGGCCGGAGAACCCTTCGTACCGCTCCAGGCGCTACTCGCAATTTGCATCCTACTGCTCGTCGGCGCGGCGGTCGACCGCATCGCGACGCCGCTGCTGGTCTTTCTCTTCGGCCTTACCGGCGTGCTGCTGACCTGCTATCTGCAGCACGGCGAGGTCTATCCGGGCACGGGCATCGTGGGGATTGGCCTAGGCGGACTCGCGGCGGCTTCCCTCGGGCGCCGCACCGCTCCGGCTGTTGTGGCCACGCTAGGAACCGTCGTCGGGGCGACGCTCTTTTTTCTTCTGTAGCGCCTCTCCGCGGCACCTTATAGCGGCGCGCCAATCGGATTGCTCGCGCCGGCCCGCAGCGCCCCGACGAGCGAACGCGGATCTTCCGACCGCATCAACGCCTCGCCGATGAGAAAACCACGCGCGCCTGATGCTCGCAAGCGTGCTACGTCCGATGCATCCTGCATGCCGCTTTCGCTAATCGCAAAGATCTCGTGCGGCACTGTGGGCAGCAGGTGCTCGCTCACCGCGAGGTCGGTCTCCAACGTGCGCAGGTTGCGATTGTTGATGCCGACGAGCCGCGCTCCCGCGTCGATCGCG
>DASXGO010000099.1:0-4550 GCA_036489055.1 Candidatus Cybelea sp.
AAGCTTTTCGAATGGAATGCCGCGGCGCCGCGCCACGGCCAGCAGGAACGCAAGCAGAATTGCCGCCGGCGCATTGATCGTCATCGAGACGGTCACACGCTCGAGCGGAACGCCGTCAAGGAGCGTCTCCATGTCGGCCACCGAGTCGATCGCGACGCCGACTTTACCGACTTCTCCACGCGCCTGCGGCGCGTCCGAATCGTAGCCGAGCTGCGTCGGCAGATCGAACGCGACGGAGAGGCCGGTCTGTCCGTGCGCGAGCAGGTAACGGTAACGGGCGTTCGATTCCGCCGCCGTTCCGAAGCCGGCATATTGCCGCATCGTCCAGAGCCGTCCGCGGTACATATCTTTTCGAATGCCGCGTCCGTACGGGAAATCGCCCGGCTCGCCGAGTTCCGCCGATGGCCCATCGACCGCGTCGTACACTTCGCGAATCGGAATTCCTGAGTCGTTTACGTCTCTAGGCAACCGCGTCACCCATCAATGCTCATAATGGCGGTGCCGCTTTCCACGCTGGAGCCCGCGCCCGCCGTCACGGAGCTCACCACACCGCCGCGATGCGCCCGTATCTCGTTCATCATCTTCATCGCCTCGATCACCGCCACGACTTGACCCTCGCTCACGTGCTCGCCTTCGGCAACGCGAAGCTCGACGATCAGGCCGTGCATCGGCGATAGTACGGTATTTCCGCCCGCCGCGTTGCCGCCTCTGCGAAGCGATCCCAAGCGCGGCGCCATCCGCTTCGTCACCCCGAGCCCTTCGACTCGCTTCGCTCGCTCAGGACGGGCTTCGTCGAGGGACGCCTTCCAATCCCTTGTAAACGCTTCGAGTGTTGCCGTTCCGTAGCTCGCATCGGCGACCTCGGGATGGTCGCAGAGCGCGCGCAGAAGCGGCAGCGTCGTAGGGATTCCCGCAATCACGTACTCGTCGATCGCTCGTCGCAGTCGCGCGATGGCCTGCTCGCGTGCGGGCGCCCAGACGATCAGTTTGGCGACGAGCGAATCGTACTCACGCGGAATCGTCCAGCCTTCATAGGCAGCCGAGTCGACGCGCACGCCGGGACCGCCCGGCTCGCGATACGTAACGATCATGCCCGGCGCCGGGCGAAACTCTTGGGCGGGATCCTCGGCATTGACCCGCGCCTCGATCGCGTAGCCGCGGAAGGTGACGTCATTTTGCGTAAACCCCAGCGCCTCGCCCGCAGCGACGCGAATCTGCTCGCGCACCAAATCCAACCCCGAAATCATCTCGCTGACGGTATGCTCGACTTGGATGCGCGTGTTCATTTCCAGAAAATAGAACGACTCACCGGCTACGAGGCACTCCATCGTGCCGGCCGAGTCATAACCGATCGCCTGTGCCGCCCGTATACCGGCGTCGCGCATCGCAGCGCGAACGCGGTCCGGAATCTGCGGCGGAGCTTCCTCCCACAGCTTTTGATGACGCCGCTGCAGCGAGCAGTCGCGCTCGCCGACATGCACGACGTTGCCATGCTTGTCGGCAAGCAGCTGAAGCTCGATGTGCTTGGGATTTTCGAGATAGCGTTCCGCGTAGATCGTGCCGTTCTTGAAATACGCTTCTGCTTCGCGCCGCGCATTCTCGAACGCCGCTTCGACTTCCTCAAGCGTTCGCGCGACCTTTAAACCTTTGCCACCGCCGCCGCCGGCCGCCTTGAGCGCCAGCGGTAAGCCGTACTCGTGCGCCGCCTCGCGTGCCGCCGCAACATTTTGAATCGGCTCCGTCCCGCCCGGGACGATTGGAACGCCCGCCTCTTGCATCGCCCGCCGCGCCCGCAGCTTATCGCCCATCGCGTCGATCGCGCCGGCATGCGGCCCGATCCACGTAAGGCCGGCTTCCATGACGCACCGCGCAAATGCCGCATTCTCGGCGAGAAAGCCGTAGCCCGGGTGGATTGCATCCGCGCCCGAGTTGCGCGCGCAGTCGATGAGCTTATTGCCGTCGAGATAACTCTGAGCGGGCGCCGCCGGGCCGAGGCGATGCGCTTCGTCCGCGAGTTTGACGTGTAATGCATCTCGGTCGGCATCGGAATAAACCGCGACGGTCGCAATCCCCATCTCGCGCGCGGTCCGTATGACGCGGATCGCGATCTCGCCGCGATTCGCAACCAAAAGCTTCTTAATCAGATCGTGTCACCCTGAGCTTCGACTCGCTTCGCTCGCTCAGGACAGGCACTGTCGAAGGATTATTCAGCAAACAATCCCATCGCATGGTAGCCCGCGTCGACGAAGTGCACGTCGGCGGTCACCGCGCTTGCCAAATCCGAGGCCAAAAAGACCGCCATATTGCCGACGTCCTCGGCCGTCACGTTGCGGTGCAGCGGCGCCGCCTTCGGCACGACGTCGAGAATCCGTGAAAAGCCGCCGACTTGCCGCGAACTCGCCGTCTTGATTGGCCCGGCCGAAATCGCATTGACGCGAATGCCTCGATCGCCCAAATCAAATGCCAAATAGCGCACCGAGGCTTCGAGCGCCGCCTTGGCGATGCCCATCAGGTTGTAATTCGGCACGATCTGCGTTGCGCCGAGATACGTGAGCGCCATGACCGAAGCGCCGTCGGCGAATGAGTCCCGCAGCGTGCGGACGAGTGCAATCAACGAAAACGACGAAACGTCGAGCGCGAGCGCAAAGCCCGGGCGCGACGTGTCGAAGACTTTGCCGGCCAAATCTTCCTTATTTGCATAGGCAATTGAATGCACGAGCGCGTCGAGCTTGCCGAAATCCGCATCGAGCCGTTCCCGCATCGCTTGGAGCGAGGCATCGTTTGATACGTCGCATTCGACCGTCGGTCCGCCGCCCAGTTCCGCCGCGAGCTTATCGACCTCGTCCCGGACCCGCTCGCCTTGATACGTAAACGCAAGCCGCGCGCCGTTCTCGTGGAGTTTTCGTGCGATGCCCGTCGCAATCGACCAGCGATTCGCGACCCCGGTGACGAGCGCGCGTTTCCCCTCTAGAAGTTTCACGGGAAGTTACATACCAGCGCTAAGGCGGCCGTCCTGCAAAAGGAAGGCCGACAGGTTGCGGTACGGAGTTCGGTTACGGAATGAGTCCTCTTGCAAAGAAGAAGACCCCAACGACACCGGCTGCTAAGCTGACGTACCATGCCGGCTTCGATCGTGCCAACGCTGCGACTGCGCCGAGTGCGATGCCGACTTGCAATAGGGCCACGGCATATTCGAAGGCATGATGGCGCTCAACCTCGGCCGTTGAATCCTTTTCAAGCGCTCGCGCCTTCGACGCGAGCGGCGTTTCCTTCGCCGTTTCCTTAGCGACCTGACTTCGATACGCGCGTAGCCGCGCGACATTATGGGACCCGTTGTCCACGATGCCATCGGCGGCCACAGTGTAAAGATGTTCCTTCTGCCGCGACGCTTGATACTCGTTCCAGGTATCCGAAGCTTTGATCTGGGCGATCAGCGCCTCGTTGATCAGATTGCCCGACCGCAGCGCCGACACCGCTGCGATAACGGCGAAGAGCGCGGCGCTCAGGCCCACGAAGCGAATCCACCCCTCGCCGGCGCGCTCGTGCTCTTCCTTTATTTGGTCCTGAAGCCTGTCGGTATCAATCTCCATCTTGCGAGGCATCGCTCCGTGTTTCTTCCAGACGCTAAAGCGGAATATTGCCGTGCTTGCGACGCGGCCGTGCCACGCGTTTCTTCGCCAGCATCGCAAGCGCCGTCGAAATGGCGCTGCGCGTCCTGCGCGCCTCGATGACGTCGTCGACGTAGCCGCGCTCTGCCGCGATGTACGGATTCGCGAACCGCTCGGTGTACTCGTCGATCAGCTCGCGCATCTTCGCATTGGGGTCGTTCGCGGCGGCAATCTCGCGGCGGAAGATCGTCTTGACCGCGGCCTCGGCGCCCATCACGGCGATCTCCGCCGTCGGCCACGCCAAATTTACGTCGGCGCGGATATGTTTGCTCGCCATGACGTCGTACGCGCCGCCGTACGCCTTTCGCGTGATGATCGTGATCTTCGGGACCGTCGCTTCTGCAAAGGCGTAGAGCAGCTTTGCGCCGTGCAGAATGATGCCGCCGTATTCTTGATCGGTCCCCGGCAAGAAGCCGGGCACGTCGACGAAGGTAACCAACGGGATGTTGAACGCGTCGCAGAAGCGGATAAAGCGCGCCGCCTTCACCGACGAGCGCGTGTCGAGCACGCCGGCGAGCACGTTGGGCTGGTTTCCGGTGATCCCGACCGTCGTGCCGTTGACCCGGCCAAATCCGCAAATGATATTCTGGGCATAATGCGGCAGGATCTCCAAGAAGTCGCCGTAGTCGACGATCCCCTCAACGACCTGACGCATGTCGTACGGTTTGTTCGGCGAGTCCGGCACGAGCTCGTCCAGCGCGGTGACCATGCGATGGGGATCGTCGTCGCAGTCGTACTGCACCGGCAGCTCGCGATTATTCTGGGGAATGAACGAAAAGAGCGCGCGCGTCAGCTCGACCAGATTCTCCTCGTCGGTCGCGACCAGGTGCGCGATGCCGCTCTTGGTGGCGTGAGTCGTCGCGCCGCCGAGCTGTTCGAATG
>DASXGO010000115.1:0-3060 GCA_036489055.1 Candidatus Cybelea sp.
GCACCGCCCATCCGGCAATGAAGCCGAAGAGATCGCCGAGCCCGCGCATCACGAAATACTGCCCGCCGCCCGCGACCGGATAGGTTGCCGCGAGCTCCGTATAGGCAAGTCCGATGCAGACGTAGACGATGCCGGCGAAGAGGAAGGCCACGTTCGTCGCGCCCGCCGCCCACGCCAATACCAGACCAAGGCCGACGAAAATGTCGGCGCCGACGTCGGAGTATCCCCACGCGAATGACCCCCACGCCGTGACGCTGCGGCGCAGTTCGGGTTCGGGCGTTTTTGCTTTGCGCGTGCTCACGAAAACGCGTCTCGATGGAGAACGAGACGCGGCCCGTCGAGGGCGACGACGTCGAAGCGCAGCTTCGCCGACGGCGCGACGACTTGTGCATAGTCGGCGGCGGCAGCGCGCAAGCGCGCGCGCTTTCGTGCGTCGACCGCACCGAGCGCCGAACCGAATTTGCGTGAGTCGCGCCGCTTCACCTCAACGACGACCAGCGTCGCGCCGTCCAAACAGACCGCATCGATCTCGCCGCCCGGAACGCGCACGTTGCGCGCCAAAACGCGATACCCGCACGATGTGAGAAAGCGGCTCGCGCGATCCTCGGCGGCCCGCCCTTTGTCGCCGTTATTTTGCAACCGCTTCGAGCGCCTCCAGCGTTTGCAGCCCGAGCGCCAGCTGCGCGTCGCGCACGCGAACCCAGTTCGCGCGGTGATGGACGCTTGGGCCGTGAGTGCGCAGCGCCTCCAAATGATGCGGGGTGCAATAACCCTTGTGCAACGCAAACCCATAGCGGCCATCTTCCCGATCCAGCTCGACCATCAGTGCGTCGCGATGCACCTTCGCTACGATTGACGCCGCCGCCACGACCGCGCAGCGCGCGTCGCCGCGGATGAGCGGCTCTTGCGGGCCGCCGAACGAGCGGATGCGCACCGCGTCGGTGATGAGATATTCGGGTGCGGCGTTGAGCGCGGCGATCGCGCGCTCCATCGCCAAGATGCTTGCCCAATAGATGTTCAGGCGGTCGATCTCGGCGACGCAGGCGCTGCCGAGCGCCCACGCGATCGCGCGCGACTTGATGATCCCGGCAAGCTCGATGCGCAGCTCGGGGCGCACCTGCTTCGAATCGTTGAGTCCTTTGATCAGCAGCGGCTCAGAGGCGACCACGCAGGCCGCGACTACCGGGCCAGCCAGTGGTCCACGCCCGACCTCGTCGATGCCGCCCACAAGCGTAAATCCGCGAAGCCGCGCGGCGTCCTCGAAGCGATGCAGACGATGCAGTCGCCGCCGCTCGCGCTCGTAGGCCGTTTTTGCCTTACGCTGCTTCGGCGTCATCCGGGGCTTCCAGTGAAATGCGCCCGAAGACGCCGTCGTTGAATGCGCTGATATACGACTGTGCCGCGTTGTGATAATCGATCTCGCCGCCACGGCGCATGAAGCCGCGCTGTGCCGCGAAGGTTTGCAGATCGGGAACGCCGGTGCGCGGATTGCGCGCGAGCAGCCAGCGATGGAAGGTCGCCGCGACCTCTTGCGGATCGTACCGTTCGCGCGGCACCGCGCCGCAGAGCGCGAGCTTCCACTGCGCGGCTGCTCCCGAAATCTTTGGCGGCAGAACGCCCGGGGTATCCATGAGCTCGACGTGCGGGCCCAAGCGGAACCACTGCATCTGCCGGGTTACGCCGGCGCGGTTGGCGGTCTTCGCCGAAGCCCGGCGCAGCAGCGAGTTGACCAGCGTCGATTTGCCGGAGTTGGGCACGCCGACGATCATCGCGCGCGCCATGCCTCGTCCGGCACGATGCTGCGAAGATTGTTCGACCGCGGCTGCAATGCGAGCGACGCTTCGCGGCGCGCGTGCGTCGACGGCGACGGCGCTGGCGCCGCGTTCTGCGAAGTACGCAAGCCAGCGTTTCGTGGTTGCCGGATCGGCGAGATCGTGCCGGTCGAGTGCGACGACGCGGGCGCGCCGCGCGGCCAATTCGTCGAGCAGTGCGTTACGGCCGCTCCGCGGGATGCGGGCATCGACGACCTCGACGACGACGTCCATCGTGCGCAAGTACTCGCGAATGCGTCGCGCCGCCTTCGCCATGTGCCCCGGATACCACGCAACTTCGCGTTCCAATTCCCGCAGGACGTCTTTCCGGCTAGCGGCCGTTCACAAGCCGCCGAGCATGCGCGGCGGCCAAATCCCGGCGACGGCCCGGCCGATCAACCGTTCGTCCTTCACCGGTCCGAAGGAGCGCGAGTCCTCGCTCTCCGCGCGGTTGTCGCCGAGAACGTAAACGCAGCCGTCCGGGACCGTGATCTGGCCAAACGTACGGTCGTCGCCGTGCATGACGTACGGTTCGGCGAGCTTGCTGCCGTCCAGGTAGACTTGCCCGCGGTCGATGGAAATTCGGTCGCCCGGGACGGCGACGACGCGTTTGATGAAGACTGCGCGCCCATCACCGTCATGGCGGAATGCGACGATGTCGCCGCGCCGCGGTGCGCCGATTCGATAAGCAAAAGTGTCGATCATGACGTACTCGCCCGAGCGGATGTGCGGCTCCATCGAAAGCCCGCTCACTTGCGGGAGACGGACGAAGAAGGCGGCGATCAGAGCCGCAAGCACCGCGAGCTGCCACGCCACGTTCGCCACGGGTCGCCATCGCGCGAAGCGGACCACGGACCACAGCTTTCGCGCAGCGGCTTACAGAATCTTCGCTTGCGACGGAGGCCAGAAGATCAGGAAGGCTCGGCCCGTGAATCCACCGGGCGCACCCGCGCGCGGACCGCTTGCGAAGCGTCCCGTATCTTGCGCGAATCCCCATATGTGCGAATCTTCGGAATCGTTACGATTATCGCCGAGCATCATGTAGCAATGCGGGGGAATGCGATCGGGCGCCGTCCACTGCGATGCCGGCGGGACGTTGGCGTCCGCGGGATCGACGCGTTGCCAGCCCGCACCGTAGCTGACGTAGATTCCATAGTTTCGAATCTCGAGGTTGTAAGCCGGTTTCTCGGCGACGTACGGTTCCACCAGCGCCTTGCCGTCGATATAGACCGTGCCGCCCGCGATACGC
>DASXGO010000145.1:0-7240 GCA_036489055.1 Candidatus Cybelea sp.
GTCATCTGTGCAAACCCGAACAACCTCGTTGGCGCGGGGAATTATAATCTCGATACGACTACGCTTTCACTGACACCGCAGTAAAAGTGTCCGTAGCCGGCGCGCTCTTAATCGCGCCGGCTGCGTCGGCGGCGTGCTCTGGCGGATCCTTCGGCGGCTCCCAAGGCGACCGTGGTGAATCCGTTCGCTTTACGCGCACGGTGATCGGCACATTGCCACCCAGTTGGCACTCGTGCGGCCTATGCTGCGGTCATGGAGCTGGAGCGGTACTGCGTCATCGACGTCGAGACGACGGGCTTGAACCCGCACACAGACCGCATCGTCGAGATCGCTTGCGCGCTCGTCGACGGCACGCGGGTAACGGAGGGATGGTCCACCCTCATCAATCCCGGTATGCCGATTCCCGCAGAGGCGACGGCGGTGAACGGGATCACGGATCGTATGGTGGCCGGTGCGCCCGAACTCGGCTTCGCATTGAGGCACGCGCAACGGCTGGGCCAAGGGCGGCTCGTCGCAGCGCATTGCGCGACCTTCGATTTGTCGTTCGTCGGACCGTTGCTCGGCACGCAGGCTCTCTGCACGATGCGGCTCGCGCGCGCGATTTTTCCTGAAGCGCCGAATCACAAGAATCAAACGCTGCGCCGGTTCCTCGGCATCGATCGCTTTGCCGATGAACGGCTCGCGGCGCATCGGGCGCTCGGCGACGCGCTCGTCAGTGCGCACGTTCTGATCGCCTGCCGGCGCCGATTTCGCCTTTGCCGGCCGGAACGTTCGTGGACGGAGTTCGTTACGCGAAATGCATTGGTGACGAGCCGTTACGCCACGGAACTGCGCCCGGCGGTGTAGACTTACGGCTCCATCGCTCGCTTCACGGCACGACGGTTAGTTTTGCGGTAGGGAGATTCTCCGCATGGGCTTCAAAGGCGCAGAGGAGATTGGCCAGCGCCATCTGCTGCGGCGTCCGGCAGCGAATGTCGAGAAGCCGGGGACTACAAATGAGAATGCTTGCGGCTCGCGCGCGAGAGACTGCGACGTTGAAGCGGTTGCGCTCGAAGAGAAATTCGACGTTGCGCGGGATCTCTTCGCCGCTTGACGTCGCCATCGAGTAGAAAACAATCGGCGCCTCTTGGCCTTGAAACTTGTCGACGGTTCCCACGCGAACGCCGGTGTGAGGATCGACGTCGATCTCAGCGTTGCGCAGACTAGCGAGAATCTGCCGGCGCTGCGCGTTGTACGGCGTTACCACGATAATATCGCGCTCGGTAACTTTTCGCGGATTGCCGGGCTGAGGAGGCGCGGAATCGACAAGGGTTCCGCCGGCGAGCAGAAGCGAGATCTGCCGCACGATCTCGCCCGCTTCTTCCAACGAGCTCGAGCCGTTGCCCTCATGATCGACGCCGGCGAAGTAGAGCCCGGCGTATTCCTGCGAAGCCGTCGTGATTTGGTGAATATGCGTCTTGGGCGCGGGATGAAGTCGCCTTTCGTACATCGCGGCCGAGATGAAATCGCAAATCTTCGGCTGCATGCGATACGAAACGTCCAAGAAGATTCCGCGCCGTTCCAAAACGGTCTGAGCTTCACCGAGTAGATGCTCGAGCACCGAGTCGTCGGCGTGAATCGGATGGCGGCCTTGGCTTACCTGAGAAAGCTGCGAGGGATCACCCAAAAGCACCACGTTCTTTGCGCAGAGCGACATCGCAATCGCATCTGCGAGCGCGACCTGGCCGGCTTCATCAATAAAGAGATAATCGAACTTTGCATCCAGCTCCTCGCGCGCAAAGAGCCAGACGGTGCCGCCCGCCAGCTGGTAATCATCCGCGCCGAAAGGCTCGTTGCTCTCGATTGATTCGACGAACGGCGCCGGGAGCTGCGAGCGGTACTCCGAACCGTTGCCGCTATGCTTGTAGCGGCCGCGGAACGATCCGCGGCGCTCGGCCATGCGAGCCTCCACCTTCCCGAGTAGATTGTGAATCGCTTTGTGGCTCGTGCTGGTAACGGCAACTCGCTTACCTGAAGCCAATAGATCGCAGATCACGTGCGAGCCGATCGTGCTCTTTCCGCTCCCTGGCGGGCCTTGGATGAAGATGTAGCTGCGATCGAGGGCCGAAACGATCGCGCTCACCGATTCCGCCGTAACATCGCGGGGCTGCAGCCTCGTCGCAGCGCGGTTAAGACGTGGATCGCGGTTCGTGAGCAGGTCGTGCGTGGCGCTATGGCGCTCGTGCAGCGAGCCGTCGAGATACTCGGTCGCAATCCGGGAAAGCGCCTTGCGTTGCTCGGTGATTGGCGGCGGTGTGCCGGGAACCAGCTCCGTGATGGCTCGCGCGATATCGATCGGGGCGGTGGTTTTCAACTCGAGCCGGTTGGCGTCGGCGTCAAGCGACACGATCGTACCTGCCTTCTTCTTCGTACGCGGATTATGCGGCGCGTGGCCGTCGCTGAGCTTGTGCTGCTGCTCGGGAAAGTCGTACGTATAGACGAAGCTGAGCTTTTCTCGACGCGGTGCGACATCGTCGCGCAGCTTGAGCCCCGCGATCGCGTCCTTGTCGAATTCGAGCAAGTTATCGACGTTTTCGCAGCGGTCGTAGTAGGCCCACCATGCCGGCTTCTCTTCGCGGCGGTGATAGGCGAGAAGGTTTGCCAGCAGATAGCGCGTGCGGCCGGGCGCCGCCATCTCCCGGTACTCCTGCTCGGTCTGCGGCGGCAAGAGATTGCGTAACAGCTCCCGCTCCAGCTCGCCGCGCCGGGCGTCGTCGAGCGCGTCGCTACGACGTTTCACGCATTTCGCGCACGACTCCACGAACTCGGCGTGGCACGGATCGTCGGGCTTCTTTGGCGCACGCAGCGGAAGGTCGATGGCGAATTTCACCATCGCCTCTTCCCGCAGCCGCAACAGCCACTCGCGCAGCAAGTACGTTGACCGGCAATCGTCGCGATTGTAGCGCTCGATGTCGGCTAAGGTGGCCTCATTCCGATCGAGCAGCCAACGTTCGAACATGACGATCGACTCGTCGCCCTTCTTTACGGCGGTTTCGCGCTCCAGTTGGTAAAAGCGCTCGAGATTCTTGAGGCTGTAGTGCTCCTCTGAGATCGCGATTGCGCGCCGGACGACCGCGAAAAGATCGACAAGGACCTCGCTCCGCAGCAGGTCGTCGACCTCCGCTTCGCGAGTCGAGTGCTGCTGCGCCAGGCGCCGCAGCGCGTCCTTTTCGTAGCTGGCGTAATGATAGACGTGCAGATCGGGATAGCGCCGGCGACGTTCGGTGATAAAATCCACGGCCTGCTCGAAGGCGCGTTTCTCTTCGGCGCGGTCGAGCGCCCAGAAGGTGCGATACTCGGGTGTCTCGCGTGGAAGCCAGTAGCCGAAGAGATACTCCAAGCTTCGGCCGGCTTCGAATAACGGATCGCCTTCCATATCGAAAAAAACGTCGCCCGCCGCAGGCCGTGGCAAGAGCTCGAAGCCTAATCCGGGATCGTGCGGAAGCAGCTCGTAAATCGGACGCAGCTCCCGGCGGGCGCGCACCTGCAGCGCGGCCTGCCGCTGCAGCTTCGCAAATGTTTCGGGGTTCATCCCGGTGGGCCGCGCGGAGTCATGCGCCGTTGCAAGCACTTCCATCCGCCCGATGCCCGATGTTTCAAGCTTCGTAATCTGTTCGCGTCGCATGTTGGCGACGAGGCTCAAGTGGTCGTCGTCGCGCCGTTGTTTTTCGCAAGCCTCGTTCCAGGAACAGAGTTTGCAATGCGAGCACTCGAACGGATACGACTGCGGCCGATCGACGTCGCCGGCTGCCTTCTCGCCGGCAAATTCTAAGAACCGATGCTTGAGACGCCGGTAGTACGCCATGTAATCGTTGAGGCGGAACTTGTACTCGGCGCCGTTACCGAGCAGCACGTGCGCGTACGTGGGCAGCCGTCCTTGAAGCCGCGCGAGGTGCTCGCTGTAGTTGCAGAGCTGCACTAAATAATACGGTTTGGGATTGAGACCGAGTTTCGTATCGACGACTTCGTAGCTATACTCGCCAAGATCCGATGGAAGCTCGACGCGACGCAGGAAGTCGGCTCGGCCGAGGAAGGTGCCATCGAAAAAGCTTGCCTGATAGATGACGGGCACGCCGCGTCGCATCGCCGCAAGGGTCTCCGCTTCAGCGCGCACGTACCCATCGAGGCTGTTTTCCGGGCGCTCCTCGAAGGTCACGATCTCTTCGCCCGTATAGATGCTTCGAAGCGCCTCGAGATGCGCCGCTTCGTGCGCCTCGCCTTTCATGCGCAGCAGTTCGGCTTGCTCATCTTTGACGACGGGCCTGGTCAGCTTATCCCGCGCTACGAGCGACTCTAGCTCGGTGAGCCGGCGGCACTCAAGGTACGCGTTGAGATCGCTTGCCGAGTAAACAAACCGGCCGTTAAGGCGCTGCATGCTTCACCATGGCACCATTATGTCGCCGTGGAGTGCCATATGCCTGGCACTAATCGCCGGAGAAGGCTTGCCGCGGCGCCGGCTTTGTGATACAAAGTACTTAGCTTTGTACTGCAAAGCAAAGGACGGCAGTTTGGTGGAGATCGAGCGGGCGCTCTCAGATCTCGCGGAAGTGCGGGATCGGCTCGTCCGGATTCAACGGTTCGAAGGGTATTCGGCGGCCGCTGCCGTCGCGAGCGGCGTCGGCGCGCTTGCGGCGGGTTGGGTTCAAGCGCGGCTTGCGCCGCTTCCGGCTTCGCCCGCGACGCTGCGCTCATACGTCGCTATTTGGATGATCTGCCTCGCCGTCGCGCTGGCGCTCAACTACGGTGCCGTTGCAATCTGGGTTCTCAAGCATCGAGGCCCCGCGGCGGCGAGCGGCTTTCGCACGGCCGCTCGATCGATCGCTCCAAGCGTCGTACTCGGCGGATTGCTGACCGTTGCCCTGATCGATCGAGGTGCTTACGCACTGCTGCCGGGAACTTGGTTTGCGCTTTATTCGCTTGGGCTCTTCGCTTCGCGCGACGGGATACCGCGCGCGACGGTCCTCGTGACGCTGGGTTTCGCCGTGCTTGCGGCGCTCTTTTTAGTTTCGCCGCTGCAGCACGTCGCGCTGGCGTGGTGGGTGATGCCGCTCGGGTTTGGTCTCGGCCAAATTGCTGTCGGTGCGCTGATTTGGAAGGAACGCGCGTAATGAGCGAGCCGCGCGAAGCGCCGTTTTCCTATCCCGGTCTAGAACGGATCTTCCACGAGCGCGGCCGGCTCGCGATCTGCACCTGTTTGATCGCCCACCCCGACGGGCTAAGCTTCACCGAGCTCGCTGCCGCGTGCGACCTCTCCGACGGAAACTTGAATCGCCACGTCCACGCGCTCGCCGATCTCGGCATCGTGACGGTCGAAAAGCAGCGCACGTCCGGCCGACCGCAAACCCTCTATCGCATCACCAAACGCGGGCGGCAGCGTTTCTTGGCGTACGTCGACGAGCTGGAAGCCGTCGTGCGCGACGTGCACGTGCGCTCGAAACGAACCGCAAATGCAAAGCTGGCAACGACGTGACGCCGCGGCACGTTGCGATCATCATGGACGGCAACCGCCGTTGGGCGGCCGAGCGCGGCTTGCCGATCGTCTGCGGATACCGGCGCGGAGTCACCGCGTTGCGCCGCACGTTGCGCGCGGCGAGCGCGGCCGGGGTGCGGGTCGTTACCGCGTACGTCTTTTCAGAAGAAAACTGGGAGCGTCCACCCAGGGAGATTGGATTGCTGATGCGCCTCTGCACGCGCGCCGCGCGCGGCGAGCTTCGCAGGCTCGCACGCGAGGGCGTATGCGTACGGCTCTGCGGTCGCACGGAACGGCTTCCGGCAAGCACCCGCACGGCGCTGACGCGCCTGGTTAACGAGACGTCGCAGAATCGCGGCATCCTGCTGAACTTGGCAATCGACTATGGCGGGCGGCGTGAGATCGGCGACGCGGTTCGCGCGCTCGCGGAGGAAGTTCGCAGCGGCCGGCGCGACGCTGCGTCGATTGACGAACGTGCGCTGGCGAGCCGGCTCTATACGGCAGGCTTACCGGACCCCGACCTGATCGTGCGTACCGGCGGCGAGCTGCGGCTCTCCAACTTTTTGCTGTTCCAGTCAGCGTATGCCGAGTTTTGGGCGACGCCGACGTATTGGCCGGATTTCGACGAGCGGCAGTTCCGCGCGGCGCTCGACGACTTCGAGGCGCGGCAACGCCGCTACGGAACTTAGCTTTATCCTTAAAGCTGTCATCCCGAGCCCCTCGACTACGCTCGGGATAAACTACGTCGAGGGACGAAGGGGAACTTAGACCCCTATCTGCCCTAAGATCCCAAAGAAGCGTTGCGTATGCGGGTTGTCCCACCAGTTCACGACGATCGCCTCGACCTCGGGTAACGCTCGCAATCTCCCCACGTGGCTTTCGATCGTTTGACGGTCCGGCCGGTTTTTCTGAATTTCGTCATGTAGCTTGTCGATCGTAGCGTGTGCTTCGTGTCCCTCCGGCAGCGCGGCATGAAGATCTTCGCGCGGAAGCGCCGCATTTTCGCGCAGCACCGGGAGCAGCGTTTCGGCTTGCGTTAGCAGCTCTTCTCCGGCGACCATGCCGGTATCGTCGGCACCTTCGATCTCTTTGCGCAGGTCGGCTTGTCGGTCCATGGCGGGCATGGTACCAGACTTAGCGGCGCACACCTTCCGGCGCGATACGCCAAACTGGAAGGGATGTAGGATCGTAGACTAAGGCGAAGCGCGCGCGGCGGTCACCGGGCGGAACGAGCGCGACGTGCTTGCCCCCGTGGAGAAAGAATAGTCCGCGAGTTCCTATCGCTTCGGGGCCTTGACCGTCGTACGCGATCCAGTCCTGCGGCGCGATGGTGACGGCCGCGCCGTCCGGCACGCGTGCGAGCAAGCCGCGATCGAGGGCCTGTTCGAGCGACGCCCGCGCCTGCATGCGCGCGGCCTCTTCGCGGACGACGCGCACGTTTGTCGCTTGCGTCATCGTTGCCAGCCCGGCGAGCGCGATCGACCACGCGACCTGCCATGAAACGCGCGCCTGCCGTCGCATCGTTGACGCCGCAACTGCGCCCAAGATCAGCGAAAGTCCTAATCCTTCGTAGAAGACCGGCAGATAACCAAGACCAGCTCGAAGCTCTTGCTGATACTTCACGAGCGCGGCTAACGGGGCGGCCGCGAATAGAATGACGAGCATGCCGATCCCCGCCGCGGCCCACGCATCAATTTTGCCGCGCGCCGCATCGTGGAGCGCGTATGCCAC
>DASXGO010000150.1:0-1539 GCA_036489055.1 Candidatus Cybelea sp.
GCCGTACTACGCCGCGGCGCAGCAGGGCGCCCGCCGCGGCTCCACTAAGCCGCGAGCATGATCGCGCTTTTAGGGGCAATTGCCGTGGCATCTGCACTGCAAACGGAACTCGACCGGCGCGTGGCCGGCGCACCGGGAACCGGCATCGCGGTCGGCATCATCGATCACGGTAAACAAAGCCTCTACTTCGCCGGAAGCGACGGCAAGGGCCGCCTCGTCGACGAAAAGACGCTCTTCGAAATCGGTTCGGTCACCAAGACCTTTACGGCAACCGCGCTGGCCAAGATGGTGCTCGCGAAACAGATCCGGCTCGACGCGCCGATTCCCGAGTTTCTGCCCCCCGGCGTTCGCGCGCCGAGTAAGGATGGGAAACAGATCACGCTGCTCAATTTGGCGGAGCAGCGCTCCGGCTTGCCGCGGCTCCCGTCGAATCTTAACGGATCGATGGACGATCCGTACGCGGACTACGGCAACGAGCAAATGTACGCGTTCTTGAAAGGCTACACGTTGACGCGAGATCCCGGGGCCGAATACGAATACTCGAACTACGGCGTCGGACTGCTCGGACAGCTGATAGCGCGGAGCGCAAAGCTGACCTACCCGCAGCTGCTCGCACGCGACGTGCTCGCTCCGCTCGGAATGAACGATACCGTAGTGATGATGACGAACGCGACGCTGCCCGAGCGGCTCGCGTCCGGACATAACCTCGCGGGAAGCGTCATCCCGGCCTGGCGCATGGACGCGATTGCTCCCGCCGGCGGAATCGCCTCGAACCTCGACGACATGCTAAAGTATTTGCGCTGTAATATGGGAAACGGTCCGCTGGCGACGGCGTGCCGGTTCGCACAGCGGCCGCGTACTGCCGGCGAGCCGGGCCGCCAGATCGGGCTGATCTGGAACATCAACTCAGCTACCGGAACGATTAGCCATAACGGCTCGACCGAAGGCTTCAATGCGGCCCTCGTTATTTCGCAGGACCGTCAGACGGGCGTCGTTGTGCTCGGCAACGGGCCAGCCGTCGACGATATTGCGGCACACATTATCACGCCTAGCTTGCCGATCGCCTCGTGCGTTGCAACCGTTCCCGAAGCTAAGACCGATCCGGGGTCGTATGCCGGCGTTTACTGCAATGGCGGCGGCGCGGCGACGTTCACTGTTGAACCGTCACACGATCCCGATACGTTGATGATCGCGCTCTTACCGCAGCCGGCGCTCGAGGCTAAACGTGTCGATACGGATACGTATGTCAATGAGTCGGTCAACGCGACGATCAAGTTCGTTCGGCAGGGAGGCGGCATCGTCGGCCTGTGGCTCCTGCAGAATGGGGCGGTTCCGGCTACGAGGCTGAACGGGAGCGGCGCACCGGTCGTCGCGCAGCTCCCATCGCCGTTTCCGCCGGAGATCCGCCTCGATCCGAATACCTTAGCGCAGTACGTTGGGGCGTATCGAAATGCCGCCGGAACTTTTACGGTAACGCTTCGGAGCGACCAGCTCTACGTCGAGCTAAGCGGCCAGGCCGCCCTTCCAGTTTATGCCTCG
>DASXGO010000081.1:0-9051 GCA_036489055.1 Candidatus Cybelea sp.
TCGAAGAGACGAAATCGGCGACCGGCACGGGCGACGGGTGGAGTCCCGTTGCGACCAGCCCCGCAACGTGCGCGAAGTCGACCAGAAGTGCGGCGCCGATCTCGTCCGCGATCTCACGGAACGAGCCATATTCCATGATGCGGGGATACGCGCTGGCGCCGGCAACGATCAGCTTGGGCCGGTGTTCGCGCGCGAGCGCACGGACTTCGTCAAAGTCGATCAGCTCGGTATCTCGTCTCACGCCGTATGCGAGCGCGTTATAGAGCTTACCGGAAAAGCTCACCTTGGTACCGTGGGTGAGATGGCCGCCGTGCGCGAGCGACATGCCGAGCACCGTCTCGCCGGGCTGCAGCAGCGCCATGAAGACGGCCATGTTTGCCTGTGCGCCGGAGTGCGGTTGAACGTTAGCGTGCTCGGCGCCGAAGAGCTGCTTGAGCCGGTCGATCGCAAGATTCTCGGCGACGTCGACCCATTCGCAGCCGCCGTAGTACCGTTTCCCCGGATAACCTTCGGCGTACTTATTGGTCATGACGCTGGCCATCGCTTCGCGGACCGCGCGACTAGCATAGTTTTCGGAAGCGATCAGCTCGAGGTTCTCGCGTTGCCTGCGCTCCTCGCCGGCGATTGCGGCAAAGATTTGCGGATCCTGAGCCTCGATCGAGGTGGGAGCAAGAATATCCACGACGTTCTCTTCCCTACGGAGCCGCGATTAGCTCTTTGAGGGTCTGCACGCGGCGTGATCTGCGCCGAGGGCTATTCTCATCGCTTCATCGAACCTCCGACGCCGATGAAGCTTGCTTGCAGCAGCGGTTCGCTTCACCGCGACATCGAACGAGGCGACCTGACACAGCTCGAGTTTTTAGACCTGTGCGCGCGCGAGCTCGGTTGCGACGGCGTCGTCTTGGACGTGCGGCACTTTCCGCGGAGCGACGACGACTACTTCGCCCAGGTCAAGAAGATGGCCACCGACCTGGGACTCACGATCGCCGCGTTGTCCGACGCATCGTTCTTCTCTGCAGGTCCGCAGACGATGGAACGGAGGCTCGCGATAGCGGCGGCGCTCGGCGCGCCACTAATCGCGGCCCCGCTAGCGCGCGAAGTCGAGTGCTCGTGGAGCGACCAGCTGGAGCGGCTCGGTGCTGCGACGTCACTCGCGAAAGCGTGCAACATTACGCTTGCCCTGCGCAACGCTCCGCAAACGTTCGCGGCAACGACGCACGATTGCAAGCGCGTCGCCAAGGAGACCGATTCGGCGTGGCTCCGTTTCGGGCCGGAGCCGGCACGGTTCGACGCCGCGAGCGATCCCGGCGCGTTGGCACCCAATACCGTTTTGCTATGGAGCGACGCAGCCGAACCGGAGCGCGCCGTCGCGGAGACGATCGCTGCCTTTGCGCAGTTCCGAGGTCACGTCGCGCTCGACGAAGCGCAGGGTAATGGCACGACGCCGCAGCTTGCTGCCGCAATCGAGTGCTGGCGAAAGGCAATACTCAACCGCAGATAGCGTCTTGCAAGCGTGGAACGAACCTGCGTTCTCGCAGGTGGGTGCGGCCCGGGCGCCGGGCCGGCAGGCGAATGCCCAAGCCGGTCCGTCGTATCCGGAGCTGATGCTCCCTAGGTCAAATAAGTCGGTTCGGTACCAGCGCAAGCTGCGCGCTATACGCAGTCGAGCCCCTCTACCGTACCACCTCGCGTCAAGCGGTAAACGGCGCGCCGAGGAAGCCTTCATGCCCGGTTGAATGCGACGACGATGCTTTCACTCGCAGTGACGCAACTCGAGCTGCCGCTCGTTCATCCGTTCAAGATTGCACGCGCCGAAGAATCCATCGCGCGCAGCGCGATCGTGCGCGTGGAAACGGACGGAGTCAGCGGGGTCGGCGAAGCGACGCCGATCGAGCGCTACGGTGAATCGGTCGAGAGCGTCGTTGCGTATTTCGCGACGCATCGGCTCGCCGCAGACGATCCGTATCGCCTCGAAACGCTGCTCCATCCCGGCGTCCCGGCTGCGGCGCGCGCCGGTCTCGACATCGCGCTGCACGATCTGATCGGCAAGCAGCTCGGCAAGCCGCTCTACGCGCTTCTCGGCCTCGACCCGGAGCAGACACCGGTCACCTCGTTCACTATCGGAATCGCCGACCCGGCGACGACGCTTCGCAAGCTCGCCGAGGTGTCGGATCATCCGATCCTCAAGATCAAACTCGGTATCGGTACGCCGTCGGAACAAGTCGAGACGATTGCATCGATACGGGCGCGCTACCGCGGTACGCTGCGCATTGACGCCAACGAGGGCTGGGACGTTGAGACGGCGATTACCATTCTGCGCGAGCTCGAACGCTACGAAATCGAACTCTGCGAACAGCCCGTACCGGCCGGACATCCCGAGCAGCTGCGCGCGATTCGGGAGCGCGTCCGCATTCCGATCGTCGTTGACGAAGACGCGCTCGTTGCGAACGATCTGCCGGCCTTGTACGGGTGCGTCGACGGAATCAACGTAAAGCTCGCTAAGAGCGGCGGCATTCGCGGCGCACTGATGATGATTCACACCGCGCGCGCGATGGGCCTAAAGATCATGCTGGGCTGCATGGTCGAGAGCGCAATAGCTGCGACGGCAGCGGCCCACCTCTCACCGCTCGTCGATTGGGCTGATATCGACGGTCCGTTCCTCACCGCGGCCGACCCATTCGCCGGCGTTACCTACGAGCGCGGCAAGCTCGTATTACCCGACGCGCCCGGTTTGGGCGTTCGGATGAGGACGCTCGCGTGAACCGGCGTTACGCGATCCTTGCATTCGATTGCTTTGAAGACGATGCGAAAACTGCCCACGGCGTGATCCGTTACGGCAGCGATGAGGTCGTCGCCGTCATCGACCCGTCGTGTGCGGGACGGCGCGTGCGCGACGTGCTGCCCTACCTCGAGAGCGACGCGCCGATCGTCGCGAGCCTCACGCAAGCGCTGAAGTATTCGCCGAATGCGCTTCTCATCGGAACGGCACCGAAAGGCGGCGGGCTTCCGGCCCAGTGGCGGGGCGCGATCCTCGAAGCGATCGGCGCGCACTTGGAGATCGTGAGCGGTCTGCACGAGATGCTCGACCAGGATCGCGAATTTCGCGTCGCCGCGCGCGCAGCCGGGAGCCGAATCTGGGACGTGCGCGAACCCCCGGACGTACCGCTTTTTTCCGGCGACGCGTACGCGGTGAACGCGCCGATTCTGCTGACGGTCGGGAACGATTGCGCGGTCGGAAAGATGACGGTATCGCTCGAGCTGGTGCGCGCGGCGAACGCGGCCGGGAAGAACGCGCGCTTCGTCCCGACCGGCCAAACGGGCGTCCTCATCGCGGGCTGGGGCATCTGCATTGACCGCGTGATCGCCGATTTCGCGGCGGGTGCGGCGGAACAGCTCGTGCTCTATGCGGCGCACGAAGGCGCCGATTTGATCGTCGTCGAGGGACAAGGCGCGATCAATCATCCGGCGTACGCCCCAGTAACGCTCGCTCTAATGACGGGCTGTGCACCCGACGCGCTCGTCTTGGTCGCCGATCCTCGCCGCCGGCTGATCGAAACGTATCCCACGCCGACGCTGAGCTACCGTGAATCGATCGCGATCCACGAACGGCTTCTCGCAACGATTAAGCCCGCACCGGTCGCCGGCATCGCGCTGAACACGCTTGGACTGAGTGAGAGCGATGCGCGTGTCGAGATCGAGCGCGCTCGCGCCGAGACCGGGCTTCCGTCCGACGATCTCGTGCGTTTCGGCGCCGAGCGGTTTTACGCCGCAATCCGCGACCGCATCGCCAAAACGGCACCGCTGACGGCGGCCGCTCGCGCGTGAGCGCCGGCCGCCGCATCGGCGTCATCCTCGCGCTTTTTTTTGCGATCCACGGTTGCGCCGGTCCGCAGACGCAACGCTCCGGCAGCGAACGTAATCCATGGACCGTTCCCGGGGTCGTGCGCCTCGGTGAAAACGAGGAGCCTGACAACCTCAATCTCATGTTCGCGCACACCGAAGCGACCGACGTGATATCGGGCCTGCTCTTCTCTTTCATTCTGCGCTACGACGAGCGGGGAAATTACGTCCCGGACCTCGCGACCCAAGTTCCAACCACCCGCAACGGCGGAATCAGCGCGGACGGCAAGCGCATCGTCGTGCACTTGCGTCGCGGCGTCGTTTGGGCGGACGGCGCGGCGCTAACTGCCGACGACTGGCTTTACACCTACCGCACCGTCGAGAACCCGGCCAACAACGTCAAGACGCGTTACGGCTGGGACGCGATCGCATCGGCGCGCGCGCCGAACCCGTACACGCTGGTCATCACGCTCAAACGTCCCAACGTCGCCGTCTTGGGGATCCTTGCAATGGGCGGCGCGGGCTATCCGCCGCTGCCGGCCCATTTGCTCGCGAAGCTGCCGAGTCTCAACTCGGCATCCTTCAACGAACATCCGCTCTCGAGCGGTCCTTACTTGCTGGAAGCGTGGAATCACGGCTCGTCGCTCGACTTCGTACCGAATCCGCGCTACTTTCGCGGAGCGCCGCATCTCAAGGAAGTGATCTGGAAGATCATTCCGGACGTCAATACGCTCTTCAACCAACTCGCCACGCACGAGATCGACGTCTATCGGAACGTCAGTCCGAACGGGATTCGGCGGCTTGGAAGCATTGCGGGAATACGGGTCGATCGCAGGCTGATCGCGGATTGGCGCCATCTCGGCATCAATACCAGCCGTCCGCAGCTTGCCGACGTGCGCGTGCGCCGGGCGATTGCCGAAGCAGTCGACTGGAAGCGAATCAACGATACCGTCTTTCACGGCATCGATACGCTCGCCGTTTCCGACATCTTTCCTGAATCGTGGGCTGCGCCGGCGCTGCCGCCCTACCGCTACGATCCGGCCGATGCGAAGCGGCTGCTCGCGCAAGCCGGCTGGAGTGCAGGCCCCGACGGCATTCTCCGGCAAGGTCCGCTCGCGCTGCGCCTTACCATCTATGCGACGACCGGTCATCAGGAGAACACCGAATCGCAGCTGTTGATTCAGTCCATGCTGCACGCAGTCGGCATCGACGTGGTAATCCGAAACTATCCGGGTAGCTATTTGTTCGCAATGGACGGACCGTTGTACACCGGCAAATACGACCTGGAGTGGTCGATCGAGACGAATGGGCCCGACCCCGATAACTCGGGCAGTTGGAACTCGGCCTTCATTCCGCCGCGCGGCGCCAACACATCGTGGCTCGACGACCCGATCGTCAATGCGACGAGCGCCGCGGCGGCAGCCACGTTCGACGTCGCCGTGCGCAAACGGCTCTATCAGCGGGAAGAGGAACGGATCCGCGCCATCGTTCCTGCGGTCTTCTTCAGCTGGCGTATGAGCTATACCGCAATGAACTCCGATCTCAAGAACTACGTTCCGGCAGCGTTCATCGGCGATACCTGGAACGCGTGGGCGTGGCGAATTTGAATAACGCTGCTTTTGCACAAGCGTTGCCCGCCGCCGAATCGGTGCAGCTCTTTTTCGAGCCAGCGCGCAGCGGCGTGCTCAGCTGGAATACGCATGCGCCAAGCGGGCGGCTCGCGTTTCGCCTGCTCCGCGCGCACCGGCCCGCAAGCGATTGGCTCGATCATGCCGAGTGGCGTCCGGCGGGAGCCAAATCGTTCAGCCCGGAGCATGAAGGAACGCGCGTCGAGATCGACGTGATCCGCGCGGCGCAACTCTTCGACGGCATCGAGGTTCGCGCGCGCGGCGTCGAGTTCGAGCTGGTCGCGTTTTCATCGCCGGTGCGCGCGCGGCCCTCGCTTCCCTATGCGCGCGAAGCGCTGATTCTCGACGTGCCCCCGCGGTCTCAATTCATCGTTGAGGAAGAGCGAGGCTGGTGTAGCCCTGCGAGCCTGACGATGATCCATGCCTTTCACGGCATCGATCGCCCCGTCGACGAAACGGCACGAGCCGTCTTCGATCGCGCCTACAACGGCACCGGAAACTGGTCGTTCAACGTCGCCTACAGCGGCCGGCTCGGCTTTCGAGCAGTCGTGGCGCATCTTGCCAATCTCGACCACGCGCAGCGCTTGATCGAACGCAACCTGCCCATCGCGATCTCATACTCCTGGAGCGACAACGAGTTGCCGGGAGCGCCGCTGCCTCGATCCGACGGGCACCTCGCGGTGCTTTGCGGCTTCACGCGCGACGGCGACTGCGCGATCAACGATCCGGCGGCTCCCAACGTGCGCGTTGTCTATCCGCGCGCCGCAATCGAGCGGATCTGGCAGCGTAACGAAGGGATCGCCTACATCATCGCTCCGATCGGCATCGAGTATTCCGATGTCCTGCAATGCGCTTAGAGCAGATCGCATCGGAGGTCGTTCGCTGCCGCCGGTGCCCAGAGCTTCGCGCATACATCGCGCGGGTGGCCCGAGAGAAGAAGCGGGCGCATAAGGCTTGCGAGTATTGGGGCAAGCCCGTGCCGGGATTCGGCGATCCGCGCGCCCGAATCATGCTCGTCGGCTTGGCGCCCGGGGCGCACGGCAGCAATCGCACCGGACGGCCGTTCACCGGGGACGCATCCGGCGATTTTCTCTACCCGGCGCTCTATCGAGCGCGCTTCGCGTCGCAGCCCCGTGCAACCGATCGCGAGGACGGCCTGCAATTGCACGACTGCTTCATCACTGCCGCCGCGCGCTGCGCGCCGCCCGCGAACAAACCGACTCCGCAAGAGTTGCGCAACTGCTTTCCGTATCTGGTGGAAGAGTTCGATGCCCTGACGGAGCTACGGGTCATCGTCGCGCTCGGCGCGATCGCTTTCGGCGCAATTCTGAAACTGCTGCGCGAGGGCGCGTTCGCGTTCGACGCTTGCGACGCCGTCTTTGCGCACGGCTCCGAGCTGCGGGCAACGAAGGGCAAACGCAGCCTCGTCGTCATCGCCTCGTACCACCCCAGCCGCCAAAACACGAACACCGGGAAGCTCACCGTGCCGATGTTCGACGGAATTTTTAGCCGGGCGAACGAGCTTCTGGCGCGAGCCGAAGGTGCAGATCGTGCACGAGCTGCTCGGGTACGACGCTCGGCGCGTCCATCATAACGTCGCGCGCGACCGAGTTCTTCGGAAACGCCGTAACTTCGCGCAGGTTCGCTTCGCCGCACGCAATCATCACGATGCGATCGATGCCTAATGCCATCCCGCCGTGCGGCGGAGCCCCGTACTCGAGCGCACGCACGAAAAAGCCGAAGCGCTCTTCGACTTGTTCGGGCGTTAGGCCGAGCATCTCGAAGATTTTGCGCTGTTCTTGCGCCTTGTGAATTCGAATGGAGCCCGAGCCGAGCTCGTAGCCGTTGAGGACCATATCGTAATGCTGGGCGCGCATCGCGGTCGGATCCCGATCGATGAGCTCCCAATCGCCCGGTGCAGGTGCCGTAAATGGATGGTGCGCCGGCGCCGGCTGCCCCGTCGCTTCGTCGATCTCGAGATACGGAAAACCCGTCACCCATGCGAACGCGTAGGCGTTCGGATCGCGCAGGTTGCAGCGGTCGCCAACCTCGTTGCGCATTTTACCGGCAACCGCGTACGCTACCGGCGCCGTGTCGGCAAAGAGCAGCAGCGCGTCGCCGGTTTGCGCTTCCAGCGCGTCGCGAACCGCCGAGATCTGCGGCTCGCTCAGGAATCGAGCGGCGGACGATTTCGTCCCATCGTTCCCAAGCGCAATCCAAACCATTCCCTTCGCGCCGAACTGTTTCGCCGTTTCGGTGAGCGCATCGAACTCGCGCCGCGACAACGCCGCGCCGCCGGGGTAGCGCAGGGCGACGATTGCGCCGCCCGCTTCGAGCGCGGAGCGAAAGACGACGAAGTCGGTTCCGGCAAAGTTCGCCGAGACGTCCGCGAGCTCCAAGCCGAAGCGCAGGTCGGGCTTGTCGAGCCCGTACTTCGCGATCGCCTCTTGGTGCGTAAGCTGCGGAAACGCAGGCACGTCGACGTCAAGCACGGTCTTCCAAACGTAGCGCATGGCCGACTCCATGACCTCGAGCACGTCGTCCTGGGTGCAGAACGACAGCTCCACGTCGAGCTGCACGAACTCGACGAGCCGGTCGGCTCGCTGATCCTCGTCACGCATGCAGCGTGCGATCTGCATGTACTTGCCGAAGCCGGAGATCATCAAGATCTGCTTGAGCAGCTGCGGCGACTGCGGTAACGCGTAGAAGTGCCCGGGGTAGAGGCGGCTAGGGACGAGATAATCGCGGGCTCCCTCCGGCGTGGACTTGATCATCATCGGCGTCTCTATCTCCAAGAAGCCGCGCGAATCGAAGAAGTCGCGAATCGCTTTGACGATCTGGTGGCGCGTGCGGATATTGCGCTGCAGCCGAGGCCGGCGAAGATCCAGGTAGCGGTACTCCAAACGCAAATTCTCGTCGACCGGCTCCTCCGAGTTGACTTGGAAGGGCGGCACCTGCGAGCGGTTGAGAACTTCGAGCGTTCCGATGGCGACTTCAACCTCACCGGTCGCCAACCGCGGGTTCTCCGTGCCGGGCGGGCGGCGGCGCACGGCGCCGGCCGCGCGCAGCACGTCCTCGTTGCGAAGGTGTTCCGCCTCTGCAAAGCTCGGATGCTGCGGATCGAAGACGATCTGGGTGACGCCTTCGGTGTCGCGCAAATCGACGAAGATCAGCCCGCCGTGATCGCGACGCCGGTTAACCCAGCCGGAGAGCTCGACTTCGGCGCCTTCGTCGGACGCGCGCAACGCGCCGCATGAGACTTTATTGGGCATGGCGCGCCTCTTTTATGCCCGAGACGTAATAGTACTGCAAGAGCAGCTCGCGGGCGAGCCGGGAGCGGCCTGCCCGCCGGTCGATGAAGCCGAGAAGATGCGGCATGCGCGTCAAGATGGAGTGCGCTCCTAACGAAAGCGGCGTCATTCCAAGTTTCAGCATCACTTCAACATCGGGATGCTTGCCGTAAAAGCGCGCGGTCGAGCGGCCTGCGAGCCGCATTTTTTCCTTCTGATCCTCGTATGCCACCGCTTGACAGTGGTAGTTTACCGCCTTGGGTTCGTAGCAGATTTCGATGCCGAGCCGCTGC
>DASXGO010000387.1:0-13537 GCA_036489055.1 Candidatus Cybelea sp.
ATTACGGTGCCGATTGGAAGAAAGACGTCATCACGCCGCAGAAAACATTCTTCGGTGACGTCTCGAAGGGCAGGCTGCGCGCGATCAGTTGGATCACGCCGACCTGCGCGAATTCCGATCACTCCGGCTGCGGTTCCAACACGGGGCCGGCGTGGGTCGCCTCGATCGTCAATGCCGTCGGAGAATCGAAATACTGGGACTCGACCGCGATCTTCGTCTTTTGGGACGATTATGGCGGCTGGTACGACGCCGAACCGCCGGCCTATGCCGATTACGACGGCTTAGGGGTGCGTGTTCCAATGCTGGTCGTCTCTGCGTACGCTCGCCAGGGTCACGTTTCACACGTGCATTACGAGCACGGCAGTATCTTGAAGTTCGTTGAAGACCTATTCGGTCTCGCGCGCTTAGCGGCGAGCGATACGCGGGCGGAGTCCCCCGCCAAGGATTGTTTCGACTTCAGCCAGCCGCCGCGGAAGTTCAAGAAGATCGCAAGCCCGCTCGGCACCGATTACTTCCTGCACGAGCCCCCGGATATACGGCCACCCGATACCGAATAGCGCCCGTTATTTTTTCGTTATTTTTTAAGGGAGAATGTTCCGTGGATAAACATCGCGCCGCTCTGCCGACTGCGGCTGCTGCCCTAACGCTCTTACTCTCTGCGTGCAACGGCGGCGGCCTGACGACGACCGGGTTGGGGTTGCCGCCGGCCGCGAGGGTGCATTCTTCATCGAGCGGCAAGATCAAACATATCGTCATCGTCGTACAGGAGAATCGCTCCTTTAACAACTTGTTCATGGGCTTTCCCGGCGCGAAGTCTTCAAAGTACGGATACGATTCGTCCGGGAACCGCATCAAAATCAAGCCGATCTCGCTCGCGACGAACTGGGATATCGACCATAGCTCGAGCGCGATGTTCGAGGCGTGCGACGGAACCGGCAGCATACCCGGTACCGATTGCAAGATGGACGGCTTCGATCAAGAGTACGCCGGGTGCGGCGTAAGTCTTGGGTGCCCGATTAAGCACCCGCAATATGCGTACGCTCCGTACTCGGAAACGAAGCCTTACTTCGACATTGCCAAGCAGTACGTCTTGGCTGACGAGATGTATGCGTCGAACTTCGACGCGAGCAGCTTCGTATCGCATCAGTATATTATTTCGGGGCAGGCGCTATCGGCAGTCAATTATCCGTACGGTCCGTGGGGCTGCCCGGGCGGCTCCGGCGATTCGGTTTCCGAAGTTGGGCCGCAGCGCCAAATCCCTTCCGGCCGCGAAGTCCCCTGCTGGGATCCGACGACGCTCGGCGACGAACTCGATAAGGCCAAGATTTCGTGGGCGTATTACGCGGTGGCGTATTCCGGCGGGTTCCCTGGCCTCTGGAGCGCGTACCAGGCGATCAATCACATCTACAACGGCTTCGACTGGTCCAAAGACGTCATCAGTCAGCCGTCGCAGTTTTTGACCGACGTAAAGAACGGAAAATTGCGCACCGTCAACTGGGTAACTCCGACGTGTGAGGATTCCGACCATGCCGGCTGCGACTCGAATAAGGGACCCTCGTGGGTCACTTCGCTCGTCAACGCGGTCGGCGAATCGAAGTATTGGGACTCCACGGCGATGTTTATCTTCTGGGACGATTACGGCGGCTGGTACGACGCCGAACCGCCGGCGTACGTCGACTACGACGGCCTCGGTTTCCGCATTCCGATGATCATCGTTTCTCCCTATGCCAAGCAGGGTTACGTTTCACACGTGCATTACGAGCACGGCAGCATTCTCAAGTTTGTCGAAGACGAGTTCGGTCTCGACCGCTTGTCGGCGAGCGACACGCGGGCGAAGTCGCCCGCCAAGGATTGTTTCGACTTCAACCAGGCGCCGCGAAAGTTCAAAAAGATCGGGAGCCCGCTCGGCATCGATTACTTCTTGCACCAGCCTCCGGATCACCGGCCGCCGGATACGCAATAACGTGCGGCGACGCCGCGGCGCTCCGGCACCGGCGGTTGCGAGTTTGACGCTCCTGCTCGCAGCGTGCAGCGGCGGCTCGGTGACCGCACCGGGTGCGCCGGCATCGCTTCCCGCGGCACGGCTACATCCCGATGCGTCGAGCGGCAAGATCAAGCACGTCGTCATCGTGATCCAAGAAAACCGTTCCCTCAACGATCTTTTCTATGGGTTTCCCGGTGCCAAGACGGCGACGTACGGCTACGACCATTTAGGGCACAAGGTAACGCTGCAGCCGATTCCGCTCGAGACCTGGTGGGACGTCCAGCATGACTCGTACGGTTATTTCGCTGCCTGTAACGGAACCGGCAGCATCCCAGGCACGAACTGCCGCATGAATGGTTTCGACCGCGAATGGGCCGGCTGCAGCAGCGGTTGCCCGGCTTATCCAACATACGCCTACGTGCCGCACCGCGAAACGAAGCCATATTTCATCATGGGAAAGCAGTACGTGCTCGCCGATGAAATGTATGCTTCGAATTTCGACGCCAGCAGCTTCATCTCGCATCAGTACGTCATCGCGGGTCAGGCGCAGTCGGCCGTCAACTATCCTCAAGGCCTGTGGGGGTGCCCGGGTAAGCAATACGATCAGATCGAGATGGTCGATCAGCAGCGCAATGTGCCCGCCGGCTACGAAGGCGTCTGTTGGGATTCAACGACGCTCGGCGACGAGCTTGACGACGCGGGCCTATCTTGGGCCTACTATACCGCGACGATCGACGGTGACGAGGGCATCTGGAGCGCGTACCAGGCGATCGATCACATCTATAATGGGCCGGACTGGAAGAAGGACGTCATCACCCCGCAGACGACGTTTTTCCACGACGTTGACAAAGGTGAGCTCCGCGCCGTCAGTTGGATCACGCCGACGTGGGAGAATTCCGATCACGCCGGTTCCCAGCACGATACGGGCCCGTCGTGGGTTGCGTCGATCGTCAATGCCATCGGCGAGTCGAAGTACTGGCCTTCGACCGCTATCTTTATTTTCTGGGACGACTACGGCGGATGGTACGATCCGCAGCCGCCGGCGTACGTAGATTATGACGGCCTGGGCATCCGCATTCCGATGCTGATCGTTTCGGCCTACGCGAAAAAGCATTACGTTTCGCACACGCACTACGAGCACGGCACGATCCTGAAGTTCGTGGAAGAGGCGTTCGGGCTGCCGCCAATGGCCGCGAGCGACACCCGTGCGAATCCGCCCGACAACGCGTTTGACTTCCATCGAGGGCCGCGCCCATTCAAGAAGGTTCCTTCGGCGTACGACCGAGCGTTCTTCATGCACCAACGCACGTCGGGCCGCGCGCCGGACGACCAATAAGGTAGCGTTCGCGGCTGGGCTGGCCGGGAAATGCCGTCTCGGCCGGGCGGAGGAGGGCAGGCCTCTAGTTCGATGCCGCGCTAGGTTTACGAAATTCTGCCAACATTTTCCAAGCATCCCTGGAATTAGGGCCGTTTTGGTACTAGTATATTCGTACTACCTTTCATGCTTCCGAGCGCCCCCCAGGCGCTGAAAGGCAAAACTTAAATGCGTACACTGATCGCGGGGTTTGCCCTCGCAACTGTTGGTTTGCTGCTTGGCGGCTGCGCGGGCGGCGGTTTCGGCGGTAGCTCACCGCTTCCCAGCGCCGGCATGGGCCAGATGCGCCCCGGCGAGACCCTCGGCGGCCCTACGATTGCGGCCCGGCACGGCATGCAGCCCGGCGAGACGCTGGGCGGCCCGACGGTCGCAGGCCGCCACGTCATGCAGCCCAGCGAGACGCTGGGCGGCCCGACGGTCGCGGTCCGGCACGGGATGCATCCCGGCGAGACGCTCGGCGGCCCGACGATCGCGGGCCGGAAAGCCGTTCAGCCGGGTGACGTTCTTGGCGGTCCGACGGGCGGAAAGCGTTAATAACCCCTACGGTGCCATTGCCACTAGCCTCCGTTTCATTGGAACGGGGGCTAGGCAGGTCGCCTGGGGGACGCTATAATCAAACCGTAGCGATGCCCCGGTGGTAAGAACCGCCGGGCCCTCAATCTTGCTCTTACCATCCGCGGGGACAATGTCGACTAGCGTTTTATCGGTGGGGACTCCCTACAACGAGAGGGAGTTCGAACAGGCTTACAGGGCTGCGGACTTTGACCGTTGCCGAGAGCTCGTTATGTCCGCGACGGATCACCATGTGGTTCTGGCAGCGGCTAAGCTCGCTTTACGCGAACGCCGCTACGTCGAGACCATCGGGAGCCTATCGAGCCTTGCGCCGGACTCGGGCCGATCCGGCGCTGCCCGCGACCTCTTGCTCGGAGCGGCGCTTGCCCTTACTCGCGATTACGTCGGCGGAAACCGCCTCATCGAGCGGGCGCTTCGTGTCGTTTCCGCGCCCGATCCGTGGTACTTCGAAGCGCTGCATTATCGGGGATTGATCGCCTGGATGCGTCAAGAAAACGCCAAGGCGGAGCGCGACGCGGTCGCCGAGCTTCGTTCGCCCGACGGCAATATTCGTGCGCGTGCCCGCATACTGCTTTCGTGGGTCGCCGTTCGCGGTGGTGAAATACTTCGCCAGGTCGACGAACTGCAGAAGGCACTCGACGAATTCGAAAGCGTAGAGGAGCCCGACCAATACCATCGGGCCAACGCACTCTTCAATCTGGCAGTGCTCTGCCGTGAGTTACCGCTCTCGGAGGTCGGGGAGCGCGTGCGCGTTGTCGCCGACGAGCTTCCATGGAACGCCGGCCTACGTCTCGAGCAGTTTCACGTTACGCGGCTGCTGGCCGCCATGGACGAGCTGAACGGCAACGAATTGGGAGCCTTCGCCGGCTTCAGAAAGGCGACGCGTCTTGCTCCGTCCGAGCACTGGAGCGTTCTCTGCCTGCTCCACCGCGCATCGCTGGCAAGGAATACCGGCGAGACGGCGTTTGCCACCGAACAACTGCAAGAGGCCCACGAGATCGCGCAGCGCGTCTCCTGGAGCGAGGCCAACGGCGAGGAACGTTCGGCGCTCCTGGTTTTGGCCGAGCTGTTTGCCTACGACGATCCCGCGATCGCCGAACAGTATCTCGCGCGCTTCCGCACGCTGCACAACACGGTGATTCCGATTCTGGCGTACGGCAACGATCCGCGCGTCAAAGGTTTCGAATCGTACTCGCAAGGCGTCGCGTGGCTGCGCATCGGCGATGTGGACGAAGGTAAGGCGGCGCTCACCGAGGCCTGGTCGATCTTCGAAGATTTCAACTATGATTGGCGTGCGGCGCTCTGTGCGCTGGCGCTATACCACGTCACGAACGATCACCGCTGGATCGCGCGCGCGGCACGTAAGATCGATCCTTGGCCGGACAGCTGGATCGCTCGACGAGTCGCTGGAGCGACGACCCCGACCGCAGTACCTTTGGACCGAATTCCCCCGGCAAAACGGCAGGTTCTCGACTTGGTCCGAGCCGGACGCCGCAACTCTGAGATCGCGACGGCGCTCGGCCGCAGTCCGAATACCGTGCGCAACCAGCTCTCGCAGCTCTTTCAGACCTTTAACGTCAAGACGCGTGCTGAGCTCGTTGCGGCCCTTTCGAAGCCCGTCGTGCCGCTCGCCCTCGTCCAAGCTCGCCTTAAGCGCTAAGCCGAACGCGTATACTTTCGCGGTTCGCGGGGCAAGAATCAGAGCGCATGCCCTCCGAGCCGCCCACCGGATTGGTCGCGTTCCTATTCACCGACGTCGAAGCGAGCACGCGCCGTTGGGAGCGTTATGGCGACGCGATGCGCGCGGCGTTGCGTCGCCACGACGAGATCTTGCGAGCGGAGATCGAGTCGCACCGGGGCTACGTCTTCAAGACGATCGGCGACGCATTCTGCGCGGCCTTTCCAAGCGTTATTGATGCAGTTGGCGCGGCGGTAGAAGCGCAACGCCGGCTGCAGCGCGAGGATTTCACGACCGTAGACGGCCTCGACGTTCGGATGGCGATCAACGCGGGTGAAACCGACGAACGCGACGGCGATTATTTCGGAGCGGCCGTCAATCGGACCGCACGATTGCTGAGCGCCGGCCACGGCGCGCAGGTGCTGCTCTCAGGCGAGGCTGCCGACATGGCGCTCGCGCAACTCCCCAACGATATTTCGCTGCGTCATCTCGGCGTGCTGCCGCTACGCGACATTAAAGACGCGGAGCGGGTCTTTCAGCCCGTCGGCAAAGGATTGCGATCCGACTTCAAGCCGCTGCGCGCGCTCCAGACGCCGCCGAACAACTTACCACGTCAGACGACGCGCTTCGTCGGCCGTCACGACGACATTGCGCGCGTCGAAGCGATCCTCGACGAGAGCTCGCTGGTCACGATCGTTGGGGCCGGCGGCATCGGGAAGACGCGGCTTGCGCTCGAGATCGCAGTTGCGCGGTTGAACGACCTGCGCGACGGCGCGTGGTTCGTGGATCTCTCCGCGGTCGGCGACGCGGCGCTCATTCCCGTAACGATCCTCTCCGCGCTGGGCGGTGAATGCCCGCCCGCCGTGAAGCCGATCGACGCACTGCTCGGATATCTGGCGAAACGCGAGCTGCTGCTGGTCCTGGATAACAGCGAACACCTCGTTTCCGAGGTCGCGTCGATCGTGGCACAAGTCATCGCCCGATCTCCGCACGCAAGCGTACTTGCAACGAGCCGGTCGCCGCTCGACATCACGGGCGAGCGTCTTTACCGTCTCGCTTCGCTCGAAACCGCAGACGCATTGGAACTCTTCGCGGATCGCGCCCGGGCGGCCAATGCGGCTTTTGATTTCGAATCGAAGGCCGTCGTCGTCGAAGCGATCTGCAATCGCCTCGACGGCATCGCGCTCGCGATCGAGCTTGCGGCGGCACGCGTACGGACGATGTCGGTCGAGACGCTCGCCTCGCATTTAGAACTCCGGCTGCTTTCGGGCGGTCGCGACCGGCGCCCGCGTCAGCAGACGATGCGGGCTCTTATCGATTGGAGCTACGATCTGTTAACCGGCGACGACGCGCGCGTGCTTCGCCGCGTTGCCGTATTTTTGCGCGGCTTCACGCTTGGAGCGGCTGCGCGCGTTTGCGCCGACGTCGCCGACGGCGAGGCGCGCGTCCTCGAGCTTCTGGCTTCGCTCGTCGATCAGTCGCTCGTGATCCAAAGCGAGGGCACCGACGAGCGGTATCGGATTCTGGAGCCGATTCGTGAGTACGGCTGGGAGAAGCTTTCGGAATCCGGTGAGTTAGCAAGCACGCGCGCCTTGCACGCCGCCGCAATGGCAACGCTGGCCGCGCAATGGTACGACGAATGGGACACGGGGCCGCGCGGCGACTGGCTCACGCGCGTCGAGCACGATCTCGCAAACGTGCGCGCCGCGCTGCGCTGGAGCATCGAAGAATCTAGCGATCTCGAGCTCGGCGCGCGGCTGCTCGCGGATGCGACGATCGTTTTCTTGCGGCTGGCGCTCTTGAGCGAAGGCGTCGGGTGGGGCGAACGCGTGCTCGGGAGCGGCGTGCAGATTCCCCCGGAGGTCGAGGCGCGTCTGCGGTACGGGCTCTCGATGCTCTATAGCAACATCGGTCAGAACAAAAAGTGCCTCGAGGAAGCCGAGTTTGCGGTGGCGCTCTATCGCCAAACCGGCGACCGGCGCGGACTCGCGCGAGCACTCTCGCAGGTCGCCTCGCGACACGCACCGCACGCTTCCGCCGAAGCAAAAAAGCTTGCGCAAGAAGCGCTATCGCTCGCGCGCGCGATCGCCGATCGGCGACTGCTCGCCGACGTTTTGCGCCGTTGCGCGCTCTGTTTTGCCGGCGACGGAACCGAGCGTGTGCGCTCGGCGTTCGCCGAGAGCGTTGCGCTCTTCCGCGCGCTCGGCCGCGACGACGACACGGCGCGCGCGCTCACGTGGTGGGGCCAGTGGGAAGAAGAAGCCGGAAACTACGCCGACGCCGTAGAGCGTCTCACCGAAGCAGCATGTCTCGACGACGCGGCAGCGGTTTTTCACGCCCATGAAATAGCAAGTTGCTACTTGGCAATGGACGATCACGCGCGCGCCGAACCGTTTGCGCGCAAAAGTCTCGTCGCCGCCGCAAAAGCGCGCCACCGCGTCGGAACGTCGCTCACGATCAGCCATCTCGCCATCGTCGCCGGCAAGCGCAATGCCGAAGTAGCAGCGCTCCTTTTGGGCTACGCGCAAGCGCGATTGCGGGAAGAAGGCTGGGAGCTTATGCCCCCGGAGTCGACGCTCGTCCCGTCGCTGATTGCCGATCTCCGTTCCCGCTTGGGAGAAGACAAGCTCGCGCGGCTGCTCGATGAGGGAGCCGCCTGGAGCGACGACCAGGCGTTAAGCCGCGCCTTCGCGTCCTAGCACGGCTTCGGGCCGTTTGCCGGCAGCACGTCGTCCTTGGCGCCCCGATAGTAGCATTTCTGTTTGAGGATAAACGTCCCGCCGTCGCCGTTGCAGCCGTACACTGCGCTATACGAACCGCTCATAATGCGCGTCTTCGGGTCGTACGTGCTCGTGTCTGAAAACGTGCAATAGACACTTCCGGTTCCGGTTACCGACGTGCCGTTGACGCTGCTGCCGTTAGCAACCAGAGCGACCGATAACGCGAACGTGCTGCTCGCATACTTAATGGTTAGAGTGCCGCCGACGGAACTTTGCGACTGAGAATACTGGGCTGTCGCCTTGCCGGCTCCATATGCGCTGTCCGTGAACTTGCCGGCGTATTCGCCGCTCAATCGAGAAGACGCCGCGTTGTCGATGCGATGCTGCGAGCCAAGGGACGCCGCTGGCGCGTTCGGCACGCCCGTACTCCCGCTGCCGCACGCTGCAAGCAGCGCGAGCGCCAATGCAACGCCCAGAGACTTGTGTAAGCCTACGTTCATACCGACCTCCAAGAAGAGCAATAAGCAGTGAAGAGGCTTACCGCTCGGGCACGTTTCGCCCTTCCCGTGAGAGCACTAGACTCGACTGCCGGAGGAAGCGCCCGCCCGCTGCGGCAAATTCTCGCACGATGCACGACGTCACGATTGCACGGGCGAAGACCCCGGATCTCGATGCCGTTGCGCCGCTCTTCGACGCCTACCGGTCGTTCTTCGCCGGCGCCAACGATCTCGCGCGATCGCGCGCGTTTCTGCAAGAACGCCTACGCGCGACCGATTCGGTCGTTTTTTTCGCGCGCTCCGGCGCTCAAGCGCTTGGGTTCATCCAACTTTATCCGCTGTGGTCGTCCTGGTACTGCCGGAGAATTTGGTTTCTCAGCGACCTGTACGTGCGCGAAGAAAGCCGAAAGTGCGGCATCGGCCGTTGTTTGGTCGAACGCGCGGTCGAGCACGCCATTTCGAGCGGCGCCTCGAGTATGATGGTCGAGCTTCCGCACAGCGAGCCGCATCTGGCGGAGTTCTACGCGAGGTTAGGCTTCCACGCAGACGCGATCTTCGATCTGGCACGGCGCAGCTTCGAAGGAGCGAGTGCATGAAGCTCTGGACGTTGCCATGGGTGCTGGTTCTCGTCGCGTCTTCCGGTTCGGCGGTTGGGGCACAACGCAGCGGTGAGCCGGAACCGCACTATTGTATGGGCTGCAGCTTCGCCAGCTGCGAGCCGGCGAAGCTGGACGGTGCCACGTTCTCCGGAGCGCGAATGGTTGCGGCGAATTTCGGCGGATTTGCTTCCGCGATCAGCTCGGCGGCGCTACGCGACCTTCTCGGCGGCTGCGCTGCCTGTAACTTCCAGGCGGCGTCGCTTACCGGGCGCGACCTGAGCGGAATTTCGATGATCGGCGTGGACATGGCTCGCGCGGATCTTCGAAATACCCGGTTCGACGGAGCCGCGCTCTGCTGGTACGTGGTGAACGGATCGGAGCGGAGCACGAAATGCGTCGGGCTCAAAGACGCACGCGTGGAAGGCGCAAGTTTTCGGGGCGTGCGGATCTGCCGCGACCCCACCGACGCAACGACCTGCACTGGCGTTACCGCTGCTGCGCTGCAGCGCGATTCGGGCTCGGCGTTGAGCGGCGCCGCGCTTGCGTGAGGGTTACCGACCGCATCGCTGCTCTCGCCCTCGCTGCCTCGTACGCGCTGCTCCCACCCCACCCGGCGGCGGCGCAAACGTTGAGCATTCCGGTCGAGTCGGGCATCCGTCCCATTGCGACCGAGACGCTCTTTCACGAGCTGTTCGCGGATTTCTTCAAGGAATCCGACGAGACGACGTACGTGCAGACCGGCGACATTCCCGCGATGTGGCTGCGCGACTCGGCCGCACAGACCATGCCGTACATTCGATTCGTCGGCGCGTATTCGGAGCTGCGCGCCGCATTTTACGGCGTGATCCAGCGCGATGCAAAGAATATTCTGGTCGATCCGTACGCCGAGGCGTTCAGCGCCGACTATCACGTCTGGGAGCGAAAATGGGAGATCGATTCTCTGGCGTGGCCGGTGCTGCTCGTCTTCGTTTATTACGCGAACACTCACGATCGCACGATTTTTACCCCAACGCTCCACACGGCGATGACGACCATCGTGACGACACTGGAGTGCGAACAGCGCCATGCGGCGTGCAGCCGCTACGTCTGGCCGCAGCCGGTTCCGACGCATGACGACTACAACCCCAATACCGGCATGATCTGGAGCGCCTTCCGGCCCTCAGACGATCCGGTCACTTACCGCTTCAACGTGCCGCAGAACGCGATGGCGGTCGTCGCGATGCGGCTCTTGTCGCAGTTCGCACGCATCGCGTTCGACGACGACGCATTGGCAAGACGCGCCACCGCGCTCGCGCAGGGTGTCGAAGCGGGCGTCCTGCGCTACGGTAAAGTCTATAACCAAAAATACGGGTGGATGTACGCGTACGAAACCGACGGCTACGGACACGACGAGATGATGGATGACGCCAACATCCCAAACCTCACTGCGATGCCCTTTTACGCTTGGTGCGCCGGCACCGATGCCGTTTATCAGCATACGCGCAAGTTCACGCTCAGTTTCGACGACCCGTACTATTACAGTGGAACGTTCGCAACCGGCTTGGGAAGCCCGCACACGCCCAAGGGCTGGGTCTGGCCGCTCGGCATCATCGGCGCGGCGCTTACGGCGACGAGCCGGCAAGATGTCGTCAACGCGATCGACATGCTCGACAAGAGCGATACGCTCAACGGTCTGATGCACGAGTCGGTGAATCCGAACGACCCCAGCGAGTACACGCGGCCCGAGTTTGGATGGGCGAACGCTTTCTGGGCCGACTTGCTCTTTCGTACCGTTGCGGGCTATCCGGCCATACCGATCGGCGTGGCGCGAACGGCGAGCCCCGGCGAACGGCAGAGCGATACCCCCACGATTACGCCGCCGCAGACACAAGTCTCGGATCGGGCCGAGATCGTGCGCACGTTGGGCCGGTTGCTGCAAGAAGCTCCGCGCACGTGGTAAACGGCAGGCTTAGTGTACGCCGAATAGAAGCTCGCGGTCTTTGAGACGAGCTTTCTTTGTAACGTTCTGTGCGCTGAGTTTCGCCGCTTGCTCTGCTGGAAGAGAAGCCGCGATTCCGAGCGGCGCTGCGACAGTCGAAGCCGGTGCGGCCGGGGGCGTTTCCGATGCCGCAGCGGGGAACGTATACGTCGCCAACTGGTACAATAGCTCGGTCGTCGTCTACTCGGCGGCTGGAAGATCGAAACTACGGACGATAACGGAGGGCGTCGCGAATCCCAACGCACTCGCTGTCGACAAAGGTGGAACGCTCTTCGTTGGAAACTTCGGCAAACCGAGCGGGAGCTTGACGAGTAACATCGCGGTCTATTCGCCCGGCGGCTCGCAGCCTTCACGCACGATCGTCCAAGGCATTCTGGGTCCGTTTGCTATCGCGTTTAACTCGTCGAGCAAGGTCTACGTCGCAAACTACGGCGCGACGACCGTCACGGTCTATCCGCACGGATCGAACACGCTTTTGCAAACCATTAGCGACGACGTACGCTCGCCGGAAGCCTTGATCTTCGATAAATCGGGCAACTTATACGTCGCAAATTGGGCCTCCAACACCGTGACCGTCTATCCGCCGGGCAAGGGCAAGGCGTCGAGGAAGCTCAAGGCCGACATCCTGCGGCCCGACTCGCTCGCCCTCGACGACGCCCAGAATCTCTACGTCGCCAACCACAACGGAAACTCGATAGCGATCTATCCGCCCGGCCGAAATCGTACGCCGCACAAGATCACCAAGGGCGTGCACGAGCCGTTGAGCATGATCGCGGGGCCGTCGAACCAGCTTTACGTTCTCAACTACCTCAACAATACGGTCTCGATCTATGACGAGGGAACGCTTGCGCTGACTCGCGTGATCTCGGCCGGCATAGCCTGCCCCACGACGATGGCGATGAGCGCGGCCGGGTACCTTTACGTCGCAAATTCGTGTCCGAGCAGCGTCGCGGTCTATCAGTCGTCCGGATCGAAACCGATTCGCACGCTCACGAAAGGCCTCGACGGGCCAGTCGCGATCGGCATCGCGCCCTAGCGATGAACGCGCGCCGGTGCCTCGCCGTCGCCTCGCTTCTCGCGATCGCAGCCTGTGCGCAGAACGCGCCCTTCGCGGCGACGCCCGCGCAGCCGGACGCGCCGTGGAATGCGTCGTCGAAGATCGCGCACGTCGTCATTATCTTTCAAGAGAATCGCACGACCGATAATCTCTTTAACGGCTTGCCGGGCGCCGATACGGTACGGACCGGCCTCGACTCGGCGGGCAAGAAGATCCGGCTCGCCCAGGTTCCCCTGTCGGCTCCGTACGATCTCGATCACTCGCACGGCGCGTTCCGGCTCGAGTACGACGACGGCAAGATGGACGGATTCAACGGCGAGGGGTCGGATTGCCGTGGCGCCGCGGTCTGCCTCCCGGCGCATCGCCGCGCGTATGGATTCGCTCCGCACAACGACGTCAAGCCGTACTTCGTCATGGCGGAGAATTACGCGTTTGCCGACCACATGTTTCAGACGAATCAAGGGCCGAGCTTCCCGGCTCACCAGTACATCGTGAGCGGAACGTCGGCGATCGACGACACTTCAAAACTGCGCGCCGCGGAGAATCCATTCCATCCGACCGGCACGGAGAGCGGCGGCTGCGATTCGCCCTCGGGCTCGCTCGTCGCGCTGATCGATTCTGCGGGCAACGAGAAGGCACGCATCTTTCCATGCTTTCGGCGCATCTCGCTGATGCAGCTGCTCGACGAAAAATCGTTAACTTGGCGCTACTATCAGGCGTCGTCGGGTCCAGGACTGTGGAACGGGCCAGACGCGGTTCTGAAGATCTTCAACAGCCGATCTTACAATGAGCGCGTCGTGAGCCCGCCGTCACAAGTACTCAAAGACGTCGCTGCCGGCAAGCTCGCCGACGTCGTTTGGGTTACGCCGACCAGCCTTGCCTCCGATCACGCAATGGCGACCGACGGTTCGGGCCCGTCGTGGGTTGCCGGCGTCGTCAACGCGATCGGCGAGAGCCACTATTGGAAGGATACCGCGATCTTCGTGACCTGGGACGATTGGGGCGGCTGGTACGATCACGTCAAACCGCCGATCTACAACTCGTACGAGCTCGGCTTTCGCGTGCCGTTGATCGCG
>DASXGO010000393.1:0-12429 GCA_036489055.1 Candidatus Cybelea sp.
CTGCGCACGTTACGGCATCGATGTCGTTGCGACGTACTGGCGTCACGTCACGCTGGCCGGCCCGCTCGATAAACTCGTCAAAGCCTTTGGCGCAACCGCTGCAATCTACGCGCTGGAAGATAAGCGCCGTTTCCGCCATCGCTCGCAATCGCTGCACGCGCCGCCCGAAATTGCCGCCGTTCTGCAAGGCGTCTTCGGGATTCATCAGTGGCCGCGCTCGCACGCGATCGGCCATCAAGAATCGAAGACCGTGCCGCCGTCGGCGAAAGAGATCGCGGCGCGCTACGCATTCCCCGACGGCGACGGCAGCGGGCAGAGTATTGCGATCGTTCAACTTCGCGGCGAGTTCCGGCCCGAGGACTTCACGAAATGCATGCATAGTCAAGGCGTTGCTGCGAAGGCGCCGATCGTCAGGCGCGTGGATAACGCGGAGCTCACCCACGGGATCGCGACGGCGAAAGACCTCGAGTCGGCGATCGACACGCAGATCGCCGGCGCGCTCGCGCCCGGCGCGCAGATCGTCAGCTACGCCGCGCCCGACGACGAACGCGGCGTGCTCGATGCGATCCGGCACGCGCTCTTTGACGACGAACACAAGTCGTCGATCCTTTCGATCAGTTTTGGGTTTCCCGAATATCTCTGGACACCGGCGGCGCTGTCGATCTTAAACGACCTTTTCATTGCTGCGGCGCTGCTCGGAGTTACGATTCTCTGCGCATCGGGAGACAATGGGGCGGAGTTGGATCCGGATGGAACCCCGCACGTACTTGCGCCGGCATCGAGCCCGTTCGCGCATGCATGCGGCGGTACGCAAATCCAGAGCGACGACACGGAAATCGTTTGGCCGAAAACGGGCGGCGGTTTCAGCGAGCATTTCGCCGCTCCGCGATGGCAAGATAAAGATAATCGCGGACGTGGCGTGCCCGACGTCGCGGGCGAATCGGTTCCAGGTTATCGAGTTTACTTTGAAGGAACGCCCCTTGCTGCAGGCGGTACGAGCGCCGTGGCGCCAATGTGGGCAGCTCTTACGGCGCGTATTGCGCAGCGCATCGGTCGTAACGCAGGATTCTTCGCGCCGCTCCTCTATAGCGCGAAGGGGCAAAGTGCGTTTCGCGCGATTACGTCGGGCGGCAACGATCGCTACAAGGCCGCGAAGAACTGGAATCCGTGCGTTGGATTAGGCGTGCCGATAGGAACGGCAATCGAAGCCGTCTTGCGAAACGAATGATGTGTCGCCCCGTCCCTCGACTCCGCTCGGGATGACAAGCTCAGGGTGACACATCGAGGCGGTTAGTGGGTGACGAACTCCTGGGCATCGTCTTCGAAGCTTTTATGCGCGGATTTGAATTTTTCGACTGCGTGGGAAAGCCGCGCTTTGTCGACGTCGGCCATTGCCGAGAGTTTGCGGTGCGCCTCTTCGATCGCATGGCGCTGTTCGCTCAGGATCTTGGAGATCTCCGATTTCGCATCAGCCATTCGCTAAATACCTCCTTTAGCGGTTTTGTGTGACGTAGGCTTAGATATCGTCGCTGCGATGCCGACTGCCTGCTCCACGCTCAACGAGGCACCGCTCGCCATCGCGCGCTCGAGCTCGGGCGCCTCATACGCCTGCGCCAGCAGGCTGCCAAGACGTTGATGACCGCGCGACTCCGTCTGCTGCCGTACCTCGCCGCGCGAACGGTAGTGCGCATCGGTGAAACCGAGCAATGCGGCGGCTTCCTCGCGGTTACCCTGCAACGCGGCAAGCAAGGCGTGGTGATCGAGCACATTGACGAGCCAGCGTCCCGAGTGGTGGCGAATCGCGAGCGCCTCGCGCAACCACTTTCGTGCATCATCTAAATCGTTTGCAGCGAGCGCGTAGGCAGCCAGGTTTGCAATCACCAAAACGAGATACGCCGAGCCGAGTGCGGCATACGTCTCGCGCGCACGACGGGCGGCCTCGCGCGCCTCTTCGACGCTCCCGAGGACGAATTCGAGCTCGCCCAGATTAAGCAGGGCGCTTGCATGGGCTTCGCTTCCCGGACGCTCGCTACTTGCGACTTTCAGAAACCGTTCGCGCGCCGGTTCCATATTACCGCGATGAACGTCGATGACTGCCCAGGTACGCAGAACGGCATTGCGCGTCACGCGCGCTAAGCGTTCGGGTTCGCGATAAGCCTCAACGAAGGCGGCTTCGGCGGCATTGTCACCTGCAAAGTGATAGCACGCTGCCAGATTCGTAAGCGCTCGGGCAATCTCGTCCGCATCGCCGCTCTGCTTTGCAACTTCAAGCGCACGTCGCGCGGTCTCTGTGCGATCGGCGACCGGACGGCCGACGAGCCACGCCAGCACCACGGCGTGCCGAAGAATGCGCGCGTGCGCGATTTCACTCGGCATGTCATCGGTCTCTTGCGCCGCGCGTTCGTACCAGCGCAACGCTTCTTGCGAGGTCGTAAGGATCTCGGGCCACTCGAGATTCGCAAGCAAGTTGATTCCGGTAGCCGGATCGTGCCTTTCAACGAGGGTCCAGTCGATTGCAGCGCGGATATTTGCGAGCTCGGGAACGGCGCGGCGCTTCCAAAGGTCATCTTCCAATTCGTCGACGAGCGGCGCCAGGGTTGCCGTCCACTCTGAATAGTGTCGCGCGTGGCGAGCCGCGACAGTTTGCTCTTCGCCCGCTTCACGCAATCGCTCGATCCCATACTCGCGCATGGTCTGCAGCAGGCGATAGCGCTGCTCCTCGCCGTGCGGCTCGGCGAGAACGAGGGACTTATCGACCAGTGCGGTGAGCGAATCGAGCACCTCCCACTCGTCGATCTCACCGGCGACGCTGCAGACGTCGGTGGCGGCCGCAACGCCGAAGCCGCCGGCGAAAATGGCCAGCCGCCGAAAGAGCGCGCGCTCGCGTTCGTCGAGCAAATCGTAGCTCCAATCGAGCGTCGCACGCAGCGTTTGACGGCGCGGAAGCGCGGTCTTGTCGCCGCCGGTGAGCATGCGGAAGCGCTCGTCGAGGCGCTGCGCGATCTGTGCGGGAGAGAGCACGCGAACCCGGGCGGCAGCGAGCTCGATCGCGAGCGGCATTCCGTCCAGCCGCGTTGCGATCGCCGTAACGTTGCCGGCATTCTCGCCGGTCAGCGCGAAACGCGGATCCGCGGCGCGCGCTCGATCCACGAAGAGCGCGGTAGACGCCTCCGTTCCGAGCGGCGCGAGTCGGAGCGTCTGTTCGCCGCCGACGTTGAACGGCTCGCGGCTCGTCGTCAAGATACGAACGTGCGGGCAACGCCGCAGGATCTCGACCGTAACGCTGCGCGCTTCGTCGACGAGGTGTTCGCAGTTATCGATAATCTGCAGCAGCTGTCGGGTCGCGAGATGCTCGGCCAGCGTTTCGAGCAGTGGACGATTCGCGGCTTCGCGCACGCCGAGTGCCGCGGCGATCGCGCTCGTAACGAGCGACGCATCGGCGATCGGCGCGAGATCGACCAGCCAGACGCCGTCGCTCAAATCGTCGAGCAGCTCCGCGCCGGCTTGTAGCGCGCAGCGCGTTTTGCCGACGCCGCCCGGCCCGGCGATCGTGACGAGCGGCGAGTGCCGCAGCAGCGCTTTGATCTCGAGGACCTCGTCGTCGCGGCCGACGAACGAGGTGAGCTGCGCGGGCAAATTATTGGGAAGCTGCTCGAGCGAACGTAGCGCTGGGAAGTCGCTGTCGAGCTCCGGCGCGCGCACTTGAAAGACGCGCTCGGCGCGCGAAAGATCTTTGAGGCCGTGTAAGCCGAGATCGTGCAACCCATGTTCGGCCGGCAGCGCGTCACGCAAGAGGTCGGCCGTCGTATTCGAGACGAGCACCTGGCCGCCATGACCGATCGCGAGCAGCCGCGCGACGCGATTGACCGTAGGCCCCAAGTAATCGTCCTCGCTCTCCTGCGCGTGGCCGGTATGCAGCGCCATGCGAACGCGTAACCCTTCGACGCTCGAAAAGTCGGTTGCAGAGAGGCCTCGCTGCGCGCGCACGGCCGCCGCGAGCGCGTCAGGCGCCGTCGCGAACGCCGCGCAGAACGCATCGCCGATAACTTTGAAGACGTAGCCGGCGTGGGCCTCGATCGATTCGCGCACCAGTGCATCGTGCCGCTGCAGCGCCTGCGACATTGCGGCGCTATCGCGTTCCCAACGCTGCGTGCTGCCCTCGATGTCCGAGAACAGAAACGTTACCGTGCCTGACGGACGGCTCATAAAACCGCTATTCGTCGCGGACTAGCGCCGCTCTTCGAGGTCCGCTCGTATCAGTTCGGAGGCGAGATATTCGAGGTCGCCGGCATGCGGCGGCTCGACGTCCGCGGTCGCGTACATATCGAGAATGAAGGTCAGCGCCTGCGGCGTGTCGAGTCTGCTCGGCGCGCATTCTTGATCGTGGAGCGCGACGATCGTTTGGGCGATCCGGTCGCGCGCGATAGCGTGGCGGCTTCGCAGCGCCCGGGCTCGCTTTGCCATCCAACGCGCGTCGGCGCTGCCGACCAGCAAGTCGCCGTGGTAGAGCGCAACCGCGCTCCGATACTCCGCGCAGGCATCTCGAAGTCTGCCGCTTTCGTATTCGGCGTCGCCGGCATCCATGTGTGCCGCGAATCGATCGACATCCACGATGACGTTGTGGACGTCGAGCGAGAGATATTCGCCGGCGCGAAAATAGACCTCGACTAACTTGGAGCCCACGATGCTGCCGATCGCTTTGCGGATGTTCGAGCAAACGGTGCGTAAGCTCTGCGCTGCATCATTGCGCTTGACGCCAGGCCAGAACAACCGGATGAGTTCGGCGCGCGAGGCGCTGCGCTCGGATGATAGAGCGAGATATTTAAAGACTTGCTTGTCACGCCGCCGCAACCATTCGACCGGCCGGCGATCTATCTCGGCGATGAAAAGGCCTAAAAGACGCACGTGCATCGGCGTGACGCTTTGTTCGTGCACGCTCGAAATTATAAGAGCGGTGCGTGAAAGCGATACTGCTTTTGACGAAATGAAGCTTTGCAAATGCGCAATAAACAGTCAAATTTAATTCAGAGACTCTATGACAGCGGTTGAATTGGCGCGTGGCAAAAGCGATCATGCGACAACGCACGGCTCACACGCGTCAAGGGGCATTGCAAGCGGAGCGCGCTACGGTGGGAATTCGTGCTGGAGCGTGATGCGAATGCCCGAGTACGACGGTGGTGAAGGCCGGTCGACGCCGCGCGATAGATACGTGCCTTCGACGCCGACGAAGCGGAAATCGAATACGGTCGAGAGCGGCACCAAGAAGCCGCCGTACGCCTCGAGGTAGTTGTTGCTGTATTCGCGATGCGTGTCGAAGCCGAGATCCGCGCCCACGATGGGGCGCAGCCCCGGCGTCAGCCGCGCATCGTAATACGCCTGCGCCAAGCTGATGATGTTGCCGGCAAAGCGCGAGTAGTTCGCAACCTCGGCCACGACTTCACCATGCGGATACGCGCTTTGGAACGAGATGCCGTAATCGCGCGCATAATCGAAGCCATAGCGCGTCTCGGGATAGCTCGGCTGTCCCCGCAAACCGAAGCTGTACCCTGCTTGAGCGAACAACTCGCCGTATTCGTAGACGCCGAACGGGTAGCGAACACCGAGCGACGGGATGACGGCGTTCTCGCTCTCGACCTGGGAGAGCCCGGCCACGCTGGGGCTCGTATCGTAACCGACGATAAGATCGGCGTACGGTACGATCGTTCCATAGTAGAAGAAATCGCGGCGTGCGTCGGCGTTGAAAAGTACGTCGGCGAATTGCGAGTCGTATTCGACGCTCGCTTCGACCTCCCATAACGGCGTCGGGCTCGGCGAGGGCGCGCCGTACGGCGTCGGCGTGGCGTACGGGCTGGGCGTGCGGCGCGGGGTAGGGCCGTAAATTGCGGGCGGCGGCGCGTAAGGCATTTATGCGTGCTCGCGCTCGCTAGCGACCGCGCGCCTGCGCCGGAAATGTCACATTTTGCGGGACCCTCCCGTCTAGGGGGCGGAGGTTTGAAAACATCATGTTCAAGTCGTTCGTGAAGAGGCAGCTCGACGCGTTCGGGCGACGCTGGGGATACGATACCCGCTACATGCAGGAAATAGTCGATGAGGCCGGCGTTGGGGCAGTGATGCCGATGCAGGCGCTTGGAAAACTCGGCGCCTACCGTAAGGTTCCGGCCGACGTCTACGCCGGTGCGACGCTCACGGCATCGAAAGCTGCCGACTGCGGGCCGTGCCTGCAGCTCGGCGTTAAAATGGCGGAAGACGCGGGTGTCAAGCCGCAGACGATCCGTGCGATTCTCGAGCGCGACTATGCCAAACTCCCAAAGGAGACGCTGCTCGGCGTCGAGCTGGCGCTCGGGACTGTCGCGCGCGATGACACCGGCGAAGAGGCGCGCATCGAAATTCTCCGACGGTGGGGTCGCGCCGGTCTGGTTTCGCTCGCCTACGGAATCGTCGCGGCCCAGGCGTACCCGACGTTCAAATACGCAATCGGACACGGCCACGCGTGCCAGCGAGTCCGCGTCGGCGGCGAAACGGTCGAGATGCATCGGAGCCCGCAGTACGCGTGATCGCGCAGCACGGCGAGCGTTTCGAAGAGCTGCGGCCGACGCTGATGCGTCACGCGTACCGTATGCTTGGCGAGTATGGCGAAGCGGAGGACGTCGCGCAAGAGGCGTACCTTCGCTGGAGCGCCGCGCTCGAGAGCGGCGACGTGCGGGACGAGCGCGCACTCGCACGCACGATCGTCACGCGTCTCTGTCTCGACCGTTTGCGCTCGGCACGCGCCAAACGTGAAGTCTACATCGGGCCGTGGCTTCCCGAGCCGGTGATGGCCGAGCACGACAACCCCGAAGCGGCGGCGACGCTCGCGGACGACATCTCGTTCGCGCTGCTGCTCGCGCTGGAACGCTTGGCGCCGCTCGAACGCGCCGCGTTCTTACTCCACGACGTGCTCGACGTACCGTTTGCCGAAATCGCGCAAACGCTCGGGCGGGCCGAGCCCGCGGTTCGCAAACTCGCAACGCGGGCGCGCGAACACGTGCGCGATGCGGGCCGGCATTCGCGCAGCGATCCCAAAGAGCTGATGCGCATTCGCGACGAGTTTCTCGTTGCGATTCAGAACGACGATCCGGCCGCGCTGGAACGGCTGCTCACCGACGACGTCGTGTTCACCAGCGACGGCGGCGGCAAAGTTCCGGCAATGACCGCACCGGTCGCCGGGCGGGACCGCGTCACCCAGCTGCTCTTCGGCTTGAAGAAGAAGGGCGGCTGGCGCAGCGTCATCGGCATGGAGCTCGTGACGCTGAACGGCCTTCCCGGCTTCGTCACGTTCAACGCGTCGGGCGTTCAGGAAGTCGCCGCGCTCGAAATCAAAGACGGCCACATCGCGGCGATGTACGTCGTCCGCAATCCCGAAAAGCTTCACGCTGTCACGCTGACCCTTCGACTTCGCTCAGGGGAAGCGTGACCGGCTAATGCGGTGATGCAAACACGGACGGCGAGACCGTGGCGTTCGGCTGATAATTGCTGAACGTCACCGTACCATCGACGCTGTAGCCCGGAAAGCGCGCGGAGATCGTCGCCTTAGCCGGGAACCGGTAAGCGCCGACACTTTCGTACGTCTGGCCCCACGTGAGGTTGCCGCCGTTGTTGTAGTTCCACGTCGCCGTGCTGACCAGCGCCGATTGGTCGTTGATCGTCACGACGACGTTCTTGACGCGGCTACCAGTTTTCTTCGGCACGAGCGTATACTTCGATACGGTGCCGTCGTCGGTCATCGGCGTAATCGCGTACTCCTGGGTGGCCTGCTCGTAGGTCGGCGTTGTCGACACCATATCGCGGAACTTCGAGAGCTCGTTTGGGACGTTCTGAAACTCGATCTTGCGGTTCGGGCGCAGATAATAGACGCTGCCGTTGAAGGTCTTATGGATCGCAATCACGGCGTGCATCGTCGCCGACAGCTGCGCCGAGGCCGTGTAGGAGTTGAGTGTGGGGTTCGGATTCACAGCCTTCTGGAGCAGCGAAAGCGAGGCGGTGGCGGCGGCGATTACGACGATCATGGCTATCGCGTTCGCCGTAAGACCGCGAATAACTCCGCGACCGGGTATGCGAACCCCGGAAGCGCGGCGTGTTCGATCGTTCCCGTCTCGTCCAAGCACGTGGTCTTGCCGGCATCGTGCAATTCGACGATGCGCGGTTGCGGATCGACGACGATCACGAGGGAGGACCCGGCGCGCAAGTAGACGCTGATCTTGTCGTCAAGGTCAATGCGCCGATCGTCGGGTGATAGTATCTCGACGGCAACGTCCGGCGCAAGCGGCGGAATTTGAAGCTCTTGATCGGTGAGATCGCGCAAGCGCGCACTAGACACATAGGAGACGTCCGGTACGAGCGGCCGCCGAACCTCACCGGGCGGCGCGATGCGAAAGCGCCACTCAGGTCCAACTTCGCCGCGGCCTTTTGCCCATCGAGTCAGCTCAATCGTAAGGGCACCTTGAAGGCGAGAATGATCGCGCTGCGGGCTCATCTTTTGAAGCGCCCGCCCGCGCACCCACTCGGTCTCCGGTTTGGTTTCGGGGAGCACGATTTCGTGGATCGGCATAACTTCACATCACCGAGCGCTGAAGGTCGCGCCGCCAGGGTAAGCAAAAAGGAACTCGCTAGCTACTTTTTCGTTCGGGAGGGATCCTCAAAATATGCGTTTTTATGCTCTCATTGCGGCCACCGCGCTGCTCGCAATTTCCGCACCCGGCCCCGCATCGGCCGCCGGCACGTGGAGTAAGGCCACGGCAACTGCCGTCACCGCCGGCGTTACGAGCAAATCCAACTTCGTCGTCCAGGCGTCCGTGACGTTGCCGACGCAGTGCGACTCCGCTCGCATTCGTACCCTCGCGATAACGTCGCAGCTGCATCGCTCGTTCGTCGTCGAGATGATGCCGCCGTCATCGACGTGTGCCGGTAAGACCAATTATCAATGCACGGTCACCAGTCCGCACTACAACCTGCCGATTCCGCACAAGTTCGAAGTCGACTCGAAAGGTAAAACGTGGGAAGTCACGCTCGCGATGGAAGCGCCGCAGCCGATGCCTCCGATGTGCAATAAGGGTTAGATCGCCTCGACGACCCTCTGCGACGTCCCCGACGCCATGAGCGTCCAGGTCGCGCCGCCGTTGGTCGTGTACTCCGTCCGCCACGTGTAGAAATTGGCATTTTTCCAAACGTTGAGCGTGCGGATCGTAACGTCTTTGCCCTTGTCGGTGAACGCGAACGGATAGGTAATCGTATTGCCGTCAACCTTGATCGTCGTGGACGTTATCCGGGTGGGGCGGATGTTGAAGAAGTTAAACGCGCCGGCGGCGTCGTCGTACGAGTAGATGGCGACGTCGTCGTCGCGTTTTCCGGCCATCGTGACGGATTGCTGGCAGATCATGAAGAGGTGATCGGCGGCCCAGGCGCAGATGGTCGTCGCGCTGGACGTGCCGGCCGTGCTATAGGGAGTTTCAGCAAACGTACCCTGGCCGTGCCACGTCCCCGAAAAACGATCGAGCTGATCGATCGGCGCTGCAGCACAAAGCGCGATCGCAAGCGACAAGGCGGCGTATTGCATGCGCCCGGCATTCGAAATCTCTGCGCCTGGGCCTGTCCAACCCGATGATCGGGCGGCGGAGAAACCGAAGGACGATGTTGCCGGAGCGCGCAAACCGGTTAACGAGAATGTTTTACGTCAGCGGCCGCCCGATGACGCTTCCATGGCTTCCGGCATTGGGGCTCGTCGTGCTTTGCGCACAGACACCGGTGCCGGCGGGGTCGTCTGCGCCTGAGACGAAACCGCTGCGGCATCTGGAGTATGCCTTCACCATTCATCGAGAAGGTCTGGGCGGAGCCGAATTCAACGGTAACTACGAGTTAGCAGAGTTCAACGGCGCGGGTCTCACGGGCGATGGCGGCAGCGGCACGATGAGCGTCGACGTGCTTTCGATCGCGCCGGACGGAGCGCTCGTCGCGCGCATTTCCGAATGGGTAAAGGGTGATCTGCGTGCGCGACAGGCCTACACGTGCACGGTCTACGGCAACACGACGGTACTCTGCCCCTCCGTGCCGGCACCGAGTCAAGCGCAGTGGGTGCTGCTCGGTTATTTAGGACGCCAGTTCGTTGACGGGGCCCCTTGGGACGCGCAGCAACACTGGAAGCACACAAAAAATACCGGGCGCTACGACCTTGTCGAAGACTTCAGCCTCCTCCCCGGCTCCGACGATAAGCGCGCGCTGATCCGCGAAGCAAAAGTCGTCGCGGTGCATAACGGCGGCTATAGCAAACAGCGCGAGGACGTCACGATTACCTACGATCGCGCGATGGAACTCCCCGATACGATCCACGACGACTTTACGGTCGCGGGTGATAGCGGCGAGGACACGGGGCACGCCACGTTCGACTTTCAACTGCGCGACGATTCGTTTGCCAAACAGTAGCCGTTTGGTACGGCGGCTCGGCACCTTCGACATCGCGCTCATCGTGATCGGCAGCGTTATCGGCTCGGGCATCTTCCGCACGCCGGCGGTCGTTGCGCACCGCGCGCCGGATACGGCGCTCATAATCACGGCGTGGGTGGCCGGCGGAGCGATCGCACTCTTCGGCGCCTTCGTGCTCGGTGAGCTCGGTGCGCGCCGGCCCGACGACTGCGGCATGTACGCCTATCTCCGCGACGCGTTCCATCCAATCGTGGGCTTCGCATTCGGGTGGTCGGGCCTATTGGCGTCGTACAGCGGCGGCGTCGCGGCGGCCGCGATTCTATTTGCGGGATATTTCATCTCGCTTACCCGCGTCACGATCGCACCCGCGCTGGTGGCCGCGGCTGCGCTCGCCATTCTCGCTGCACTGAACGCGCTCGGCGTACGGCAGGGCACAAGCTTTCAGAATGGCTTGACGATTTTGAAGCTCGGTGCGGTATCGGCAATTATCGTCGCCGGGTTCGTCGCGCCGCCCAGCGTATCGCCGCAACCGCAGGTTGCACCGCCGGCATCGTCGGCATTTGGGCTGCTGAGCGTTGCGCTCGTTCCCGTATTGTTTGCCTATGCCGGGGCCACGGTCGCGAATTTCATGGCTGCCGAAACGAAAGACGCGGCGCGGGTCTTGCCGCTCGGGCTCACGATCGGAATGATCGTCGTCGCGTTCGTCTACGTGCTCGTGAACGTCGCTTGCATACGGGTGCTCGGCGTTGCCGGGCTCGCGAAGACCGACGTCCCCGCAACGGCCGTGCTCTCCGACGTCGTCGGACGGACCGGAACGCAGCTCGCCGCGATCGCCATCGCCGTCACGACGTTGGGATACATGAGCAATCGACTCTTGACGCTGCCGCGCTTGTATCACGCGATGGCCGCCGATGGCCTCTTCTTTCGCGCGGTGGCGTGGATCGATCCGCGGACGAAAGTTCCCACGATTGCGGTCTTTCTAACTGCGCTCGTGGCCATGGCAATCGCGCTCTCAGCCGGATACGGGCACATTCTGAACTACGTCATTGCGGTGATTTCGGCGTTCAACGGATTGCTCGGCGTGGCACTCTTCGTCATTCGAGCGCGCGACGGCGCGCCGGGTCTGCCGGACTACGGCGGCTTTCGGGTACCGCTCCATCCATTTTCGACGGTAGCCTTTATAGCGGCGTCGTGGGGCGTTGCGATCGCAACCTGCGTCGCTTATCCGGTCGACGGATTGATGGGGTTGGCGATCGTGCTCAGCGCCGTTCCCATCTACCTGCTGTGGAAGCGCGGCCGCTTTCCGCAAGGGAGACCGGCATAATCAATGCTGCCGTCACACTTGGAATGTTCGCGCGACTCAACCCATCGCGTCTCGGCGCAGGAGCTCGCGACGGTCTGCCCGCACGAGGGCGCGCCGTTGCTGGTGCGCTACGCGGCCGAAACGCTCGCACGCGAGGCCGTTGCAGCGCGTCTGTGGACGATGTGGCGCTACCGCGAGATGCTGCCGATCGGCGAGAACGAAGCACCGGTTTCGCTCGGCGAAGGCGCGACGCCGCTGCTGGAACTGCCGCGTTTGGCCGGGGATCTGCGCGTCGAACGGCTCTACGTGAAAGACGAATCGCAGAATCCGACGCTGTCGTTTAAAGCGCGCGGCATGTCGGTTGCCGTCACGGTCGCCAAACGCTTGGGCGCGGCGTCGCTCGTCGCTCCGAGCGCGGGCAATGCCGGCGGCGCACTCTCGGCGTACGGCGCCCGCGCCGGTCTGGCGGTGCGCGTGTACGTCCCGCGCGACACGCCGCCGTTGCTCCTCGAGGAGATGCATGGCTATGGAGCCGATGTGGTTCTAGTTGACGGTCTGATCGACGATGCCGGACGATTGGCGGCTGAGTACGCGCGCGAGAGCGGCGCGTTCAACGTTGCGACCTTTCGCGAGCCGTATCGCGTCGAGGGAAAGAAAACGATGGCCTACGA
>DASXGO010000417.1:0-2946 GCA_036489055.1 Candidatus Cybelea sp.
TGGCACGCGGCGCACGACATCTTGGCGCGCACGAATCCTTTCATAACGCTCGGCGTATCCATCACGATCGCGCGCCCGTACGCGATCGACTCACCAACCGCCCCCGGGGGTAACGCACGCGGATCGTACCCCGCGGGCCCTTCGCGCGGACCGGTCGCGCAGGCCGTGAGCGTAACGATGGCACCGGTCAGCAACATCAGGTGCGCGCCGGCTCTCATGCCGTCACGTCCCTGACGTGTAGACGTAGCGATAGGTCGTCTGCACAACGGCGAGCGTCGCAACCATCGAAGGAACGACTACCGCACCGGCAATCAAATGGCTCAGAATATCGTCGGCGACGTCCTGCGCGTTCTGCGCGGTTCCGGCGTAACCGCGATGAACGAGTCTTCGTGCAATTTCTTCGACCGCAGTGTGGCAGGTCAGGACGACGGTACCCCGCCGCTGCAGCATCTCCAAAGAGGCGTCTTGATACATCCCCTTTTCGTCATCGGGATCGACCGAGGGATCGTAGGGCGCTGAACTCTTGAGGAAGACGTTCGCCCGCGAGGGCCTTCCGTCAGCATCTTTGAGCGCGAAGAAATCTCCAATCCGGCACTTCGTCCAGAGATAGTCGCTGAACGAGAAGGCGGAGGACGGCCCATGAGCAGCCAGCGCGACGGCGAGCGACGCGGCCGGATATCCAAAGCCGAATTGCAATCCGTTGAGCGAATTCTTGATGCTGCCCAGTACGCCGGGCTGGAACGCGACCGCTTCGTAGACCTGACGGATCTCCGCGGGGCGGCCGACCGTAGCGGCAAACGAGGCTTCGTCGAAATCCGCCCGGCGTACCACGAAGTGCTCGCCGCCGGGAACCGTTGCAGCGTTCGCCGCGCTCGTCGTCGCGGCGACCGTTGCCGAACCCGCCAAAAAGACCCTGCGATTCATTACGGCTCCTATCCGATCATTGCTAATGGTTCCATGAGATTCGCAGAGCGCTTACGAGCTCCCGCGAGCGTTGCGCCGAGCATGCCACTAGGACGTTTTGGCGGACGGTCAAACTATATTGTGTAATGAGCACGCCGGAGATCGACCCGACAGAGCCGGCTTCCCCCGAGTTCAATCGGCGCGTCTTCGTCGGTTCCGCAGCGGCAACGCTCGGCGCGGCCGCGGTTCCGCTCTCCGCTCCCGCATCAGGTGGTCAACCCCACGAGCCGCTCGTTCCCGAAAACGATCCCGCAATCTCCGTCGAACGGGTCGAGCTCAAACGTCCGGATACCGCCATCTCCGCGTATACCGCGCGGCCGGTCCGTACCGGGAAGGTCACGCCGAGCGTCGTCGTGATCATGCACTTGTGGGGCGTCGACACCTCGATTCGCGATATCGTTCGGCGACTGGCGAAAGCCGGATTTGCGGCGATCGCGCCGGACCTGTACGCACGCTTCGGCGCGCCCAGCGGCGACGGCGTGACCGATTCTGCCGTCTTTCGGCCCTACGCAAAACAGCTGGATCGCGCGCAATACGACGGCGACATCAGCGCGGCGGCGAAATGGTGCGCGGAGCGTTTCTCCGGTACGAAAACGGCCGTCCTCGGCTTCTGCATGGGGGGACGAATCGCGCTGCTAGCTGCGATCGACGACGCCGGGACTTTTTCCGCAGTGTGTCCGTTCTACGGGGCCCTGACCGACGTCGACCCGGCGAAGATCCAGGCTCCCGTTTGCGGGAGCTACGGCGCCCGCGATAAGAGCATTCCGGCCGACGGCGTTCGCGCGTTTGCGGCGGCGCTGCACGTGCCCAACGACATCAAGATCTACGATGAGGCCGGACACGCGTTCATGGACGATCAGCGTCCCTCATACGTCGCATCGGCGGCTGCCGATGCTTGGGCTCGTACGATCGCGTTCCTCGGCAAGTATCTCGGCGAGCCGGGCGCGTGATCGCCCTCGACGCCGCCGCGCTCTTTCTCTTCGGCGCACTCATCGGGGCTACGATTGCGTGGCTTGCCGCGCGGGCAGAGAACGCCGGGCTGCGCGCCACGCTCGAGCAGTCGACTCGCAGCGGCGAAAAGGCGATCGAAGCCCTCCTCGAACGCGCCAAGAATGAGCTGCGTGAGGCGACGGCGCTTCGCGCGAGCGAACGCGTCGGCGAGCTGGTCTCCCCGGTGACGCAGAAGCTCACCGAGTTCGACCGATTGATCAACGAGCTCGAAGCGACGCGCCAGCGCGATGTTGGAAGCCTGCGCGAACAGATCGATCAGCTGCTCGGGCGAGCCGATAAGCTGCAGAACGCGACCTCGCACTTGAGCCTGCAGACCTCGACGCTCGTCACCGCGCTCCGCAACCCGGCTTCGCGCGGCAAGTGGGGAGAGATGCAGCTTCGCAACGTCGTCGAGAAGGCGGGAATGCTCTCCTACTGCGATTTCGCCGAGCAGCAAACCGTGGTCTTGGAAGAGGCACGCGTGCGTCCGGACATGACGGTCAATCTGCCGGGCGAGCGTCGCGTTTTCGTCGATGCGAAAGCGCCGACCGACGCGATGCAGGCGGCGCTCGAGGCACCCGACGACGACGCAAGAAAGCTGCACGTCAAGCAGCACGCACGCGCCCTGCGAGACCACGTCGACGCGCTGGCACGCCGGGGTTACCAGACGGCAAAGGGTTCGGCCGATTACGTCGTCATGTTCGTGCCCGGCGAAGCCTTCTTGAGCTCGGCGTGCAGCGAGGATCCGGCGCTCATTGAGTACGCGCTCGACAAAGGCGTTCTCGTCGCGGGACCACTGAGCCTCATCAGCCTGCTTCGCACCTTCGCCATGGGCTGGCAGGCGCTACGGCAAGAGGAGAACGCGAAACGAATCGCGGCGATCGGTCGAGTGCTCTACGAGCGCACCGTTAAATTTGCCGAACATCTCGTCGAGGTTCGCAAGCATTTGGAGCGTTCGGTCAACGCATTTAACGGCGCGGTCGGCTCCTACGA
>DASXGO010000105.1:0-18336 GCA_036489055.1 Candidatus Cybelea sp.
CATGCAGAGACCGCTCGCGTAGTTCGTCAACATAATGTAGCGGCCGAGCCGCTCGCCGACTTCGTCGAGCGCAGCGCGCATGACGGCAAAGTTTGCTTGCGTCGCGTACGTGCCCCCGAAACCTTCGGTCGTCGGTCCAAACGGAACGAAATCGAGCAGCGACTGGCCGGTAGAGCGAATGACCGCGATTACTTGCGCGCCTGCCTCCGCGGCGGCGACGGCTGCGGTCCGGTCTTCGTAGATGTTTCCGCTCGCAACGATGATGTACAGCAACGGGGGCGGAAGCTGCGGCAGGCGCGCGAGCCGCGCGGCACGCTCCTCGCGCTGCGCGGTGATGCGAGCCAGACCCGAATCGACGTACTGACGCAGCGCACCGCGCGCCGCGGCGGCCGGCGTCGCCGCGAACTCGTCGAGCTTCGCGCGTCCTTCCGTCAGCGCGCGCGCAAGCGCAGCCGGCTCGAGGCCGGCCTCGGCAAGCGCCCGACCGAACGGCAAGGCTGCGCCGCGGCCCAGCTCTTCTCGCGAAATCGAGTCCACGACGACATTGGGAAGCGGTACGTCGTCGGCGGAGACGCCGTCCACGCCGAGCAGGCGCAGAACGGCGCGCTCAACCGAAACCGTCGAATGGGCAGCGATGAACGCTTCAACCGGATCCGCGATGGCAACAGCGAGCTCCCGGCAGCGATCGACGCGGCTCCGATCGATTCTAAGTTCCATCCCGGCGCTCCAAGCGGCCACTTATCTTAACCGAAGTGTGACGGAACCTCTTTCTCAGAGGCTTCGGAGGTACGCGGCGATGCCACTTTGCCACGGCGGAATCGGGATTCCCAAAGCGTCGAGCTTCGCATTGCGTAGCGCCGAAAAGCGCGGCCGCGCCGCGCGCTGCTTCCACTCTTCCGCAGAGATCGGCTCGATCGCCGTCTCGATCCCCGCCTGTCGCACCGTCTCGCACGCGAAATCGTACCAGCTCACCGGCCCGGAGTTGACGGCGTGATAGAGTCCATACGATTGCGTCGCAATCAGCCGTCGCAGGGCGTCCGCAAGATCGCCTGCGAACGTCGGCGATGCAACGACGTTCGCGACGACGCGCAGCGGAGCGTCACCGGACCTTGACGCCAGGACGCGGTCGATCAGCGACGGACGATTGCGGCTCTGCGCCGTACCGTAAATGCCGCACGTGCGAACGACGTACGCTCGCATGCGTAACGATTCGACAAGATATTCGCCGGCGAGTTTCGATGCGCCGTAAAACGAGATCGGATGCGGCGCGCACTCCTCTGCGTACGGCTCGCGCGCGGCGCCGTCGAAAACGTAATCGGTGCTGATCGTCACAAAAACGACGTCGCGGTCGCGCGCAGACCGCGCGGCCCTGCCTACCGCCGCCGCATTGATAGCAAAGGCGTGCTCCGGTTCGTCTTCACAGCGGTCGACGTCATGGAACGCCGCGGTGTTAACGAGCACGTCCGGCCGAAACTCGTCAAGAGCGTTGCCTAGGGTATGCGCGTCGGCAATATCGAGTTCGTCGTGCGGCGGAGCCGCGATCTCGCAATCGCCCCACGCCCGCCGAATCGCCGTGCCGAGCCGCCCGGAACCGCCGATTAAGAGAACCCGGGTCACACGGTCGAGCGCCGGCCGCTCGTGTTCTGCTGTGCAACGAGCGCGACGATAACCGCGAGCAAACCAACCGTGTTGCCGACCACCAGGATCTCGACGACGGTCCTGAGGCTTGGATGGATTGCAACGATCGCTCCCAGCGTGCCGAGCGTGCAGATCAAGAGCGGAACGGTAAAGGCCAGCCGGTGCGTCGCAATTCCGTAATAGGTCAGCGCGTTCGTCAATGCGAGCAGCACCATCGCCAAACCGTACGTTACCAGCAGGGGCGCCGCAGCGTCGAAGGCGTGTCCGACCAACGCGTGCAGCACCATCAAACCGAAGTAGCGGAAGACGAAGAGTCCGCAGGCCGCGACGACTGCAAACATCAGAAGGCTGCCGGCCAGCACTTCGCGCGTTTGGGCTCCGCGCGCGTGGCGATCTGCGGCCTGCGGCAGCAACACGGTCGGAATAAACCCGACGAGATAGAGCAGCATCTTGCCGCCCAGCGCGGCAGCGGCGTACAGGCCGGCTTCGTGCGGATTGAAATAATGTTTCACCAAGACGACGTCGGCCGAGCCGATGAGCGCGAGCGAGATCGTCGCCGCCGCAGCTCCGGCGCCCGCGTTAACGATGCGCCGCCAGTCGTAACGGACGGTTCGCGAGTCGGCGACGGAGTAGCGTCTGCGCAAGCGAATTCCCAGATAGATCAGCGCACAGAGCGGGCCGATAAAGAATCCGATGATGCCGCCCCCGAGCTTGAGTCCGACAGCTATCAGCGCACCGATAGCGACGACCTTCGCGATGCCTTCGACCGAGTTGGAGATGGCGAAGCCCATGAAGTCTTGGGTGCCTTGCGCCACCGCGCGCAGTGCGCTGAGATAGAGCGCCGCGCCGGCGATCAAGCAGACGAACTGTGCCGACCAAACCGGGACCTGCAGGAACCACGAAAACGGAATCGCCGCAAACGCGGCGATGACCATGTAGAGCAGTCCGAGTCGAGCGAAAGCTTCGGCGACGCTCTCGGTCAAGCCGCGCAAGTGACCGTCGTCGTGGAGCGCACGAAACTCGGCGGCCAGCTGCGCGACGACGGGGCCAACGAACGCGGCGGGAAGCGCCGCGATCAGCGCGGCGTTGATCAGGGCGTAAAGCCCGCCATACGCCACGACGCCCAGCTCGCGGCTCGCAACGGCGTGTGCGATAAAGTTGCACACGTTGAGCACCATGCTCGCCGTAAAGACGAGCAGGCTCTGTTTGAGCATAGCGCTCGCGCGCAGACGCTCGAGCCCGCGCCGCAGCACAAACGTGCCAGGCGGACTCATACTGCCGTTCATAGTATGCCCCTTCTCATGGAGGTTCAGAAATTACCTCTCACGGGGGCATTGCTGCTGACGACGTGCGCATTTACCGACGAGCGCGGCTTCTTCAAAGAAATCTACTCGCACGAACGGTATCGCGCATGCGGCATCACCGAAAGTTTCGTACAGGATAACATCTCGCTTTCGCATCGCGACGTACTGCGAGGCTTGCACGGCCACCGGAGCATGGCCAAGTTAGTCGGCGTTATTCGCGGCAGCGTCTTCGACGTCATCGTCGATACGCGATCGGCTAGCCCCACCTATGGCCGCTGGTGGGGTGCGACGCTGACGGCAGCCGACGGACGCCAGCTTTACGTTCCGGCCGGCTTCTTACATGGCTTTCTCGCCCTCGAAGACGAGACGATCTTGGCATACAAGCAGAGCGCCGCGTACGACCCGGGCGCGGAGATCGCGATTGCCTGGGACGATGCCGAGCTGGGGATCGCGTGGCCGCTGGGGGACCGGCGCCCGATCCTATCGCGCCGCGATGCGGCAAACCCGACGCTTGCATCGCTTCGGCCGTAACAAACCGGGCAGGCCTAGGTAGAAGTCGCCAGAGGAACCGAATCGAGGGAGAATGGCATTCCATGTGCAGAGCGACGAAGCTCTGGTGCATCGAGTGCGCTCCGGGGAAAGAGAGGTCTTCGGCGTGCTCGTGGATCGCTACAAACGCGGAATCGCAAACTTCATCGGTGCGACGGTGCGAAACTCGTCGGAGACTGCCGACTTATCTCAGGAGACGTTCCTGCGAGCGTACGCGCACCTCGGTACGTTCAACCCGCAGCTGGGAAAATTTTCGACCTGGATCTACCAAATTGCAAGGAATGTGATTCGCACCCATCTCGCCAAGTCGCTTCGCGCGCCCCAGATGCAGGAGCTTGGAGAGGATCAAACTCTCGAAAGCACGCTTGCCGACGCGTCGCCGCAAGCCGATCCCGCCCGCGGCGTCCTCCGCGAAGAGGCCGAGCGCGAGCTGCGGGCCGCACTCGCCGAGCTTCCCGAACGCATGCGTTCGGTCTTGGCGCTGCGCTATTTCGATAACATGGAATACGCGACGATTGCGAGCACGCTCGGGCTTTCACTAGGGAACGTCAAAACGTTGATTCACCGCGGCAAGCTCGCGCTGACGAAAAAGATGCACGAGCGCGAGCGGCGAGCGATCGACGGCTTACGAATCGTCGCTGCGCGGAGGGGTTCGAGTGCGCTGCTCCTGGTGTGAGCCGCTGCTCGACGGCTACCTCGAGGGGACGCTGCGCTCGCGCGAGGGCCGCGCGGTCGCCGCGCACCTTCGTGGATGTTCGGTCTGTGCGCGGCTGCTCGACGAGCTGCGCGTTGTGGACGCGCTTCTGACAACGGCACGCGCACCCGGCGCCGCCGGCGACATCACGACGGCGGTGGTCACGGCAACGGCGCAGACCCGGCCGCACGCGCCGCGCCGTCTCCGGCTGGGCGTCGCGCTTCTTCTTTATTTATTCGCGGCCTGGGCGCTCGGCGCGGCAGCCTTGCTGCGGTTGCACGATCTTGCGAACATCGGCTCGGCATCCGTCGTCTTTGCGCAACGCGACGCCGCGGCAGTCGGTGCTGCTGCGCATGCTCTCGCCCCGGCAACGCCGCTGGCCGCGGCGGCCGTGACGGCGGTCCTGTTGATCGACATTTTGCTGCTCGCGGCGACGTTCTATGCGTACCGGCGGCTGCGTCCGCTGCTGGCGTTCTATCTCGGTAGAGGACCGCGCTCGTGAAACTGCGTCTGATGATTCTCGTTCTCTGCGTCGCCGCGGCGATCGGCGTATCGCCGGCGCCGGCTCGCGCGGACTCACAAGCCGTCTATCACGGCGGAACCTATTTCGGGTCGGTCGTGGTCGAACCGGGGCAAGTCGTTGACGGCGATCTGACCGTGATTTTCGGCGACGCGACCGTTGCCGGCATCGTCAACGGCGACGTGAACGTCGTCGGAGGGAATTATGACCCTCGCCCGGGCGGCATCGTCACCGGCCAAATCAATCAAATCGGCGGAGCAGTCACCCAAGCCGTCGTACCGTGGGCACCGGCCGAGTCCGCGTACAATCCGTTCGTTCCCGATCACCGGCTGCTCTGGCGGCTCTCCTGGAACTTGCTGGCGCTGCTCGTCTTCCTAATCTTCCCGCTGCGCACCCGAATGGTGCTCGACCGGCTCGAGCGCCATCCCGGCTTAAGCGTAGCGGCCGGCGTTCTCGGGTGCGTGGCCGTGATTCCCCTTGCGGTGCTGCTCGCCATCACGATCCTCTTGATCCCCCTGATTCTGCTCGAGTTCGCCTTCCTGCTCGCGGGCGTGTTCCTCGGGACAGCGGCGCTCGCGCTGCTCATCGGCCGGCGGCTCTGCGAGCTGATCAGTCCGTCGACGACGCCCTCGCCGCTGGTTGCGCTCTTGGCGGGCATCGTGCTGATTACGGCTGCGGAGCTCGTGCCGGTCGTCGGGACGTTGGTCCTCATCTTCGTCGGGCTGATCGGGCTCGGCGCCACCATTCTTTCCTTCGCGGGCGAGACGTTCGCAGGCCAGATTAGCGGACCCCCAATGGCGACCGGATAACTTAGGCAGATGACCACCATCTCGCGGGCGGCGCAGTTCGCTCAGCGCACGGCGCATCTTCGGGCGTCGACGATTCGCGAGATGCTCAAGGTAACGCAACAGCCGGACGTCATTTCGTTCGGCGGCGGCCTTCCGGCGCCCGAGCTCTTCCCGACCGAAGCGATTGCGCGGGCGACGCAGCGGGTGATGGAACGCCTTGGTGCGGCCGCGCTTCAATACAGTGTAACGGAAGGCATCCCGGAGATGCGTATTTGGGTCGCGGAGCGGCTCACGCGCCGGTTCGGCGGCGTCTTCTCCGCCGAGGCCGTCCAAATCGTCAACGGATCGCAGCAAGGCCTCGACCTCGTCGGTAAGATTTTTCTCGATCCCGGCGATCACGTCGTTCTGGAAGACCCGTCGTATCTCGGCGCGATTCAAGCGTTCGACGCATATCAAACGCGTTATCTCACCGTCGACACGGATGAGGACGGCCTCATTCCCGAGTCGCTCGAGCGCGTGCTCGAGCACGCAGATCCGTTCCCGAAGTTTCTCTACCTCGTTCCGAACTTTCAGAACCCGACCGGACGAACGCTCTCGGGACGGCGGCGGGAGACCGTCGTGCGCATCTGCGAGCACTTCGGGCTGCCGATCGTGGAAGACGATCCGTACGGCGAACTGCGCTTCGAAGGTACCGATCTGCCGCCGTTGATCTCAAATCCGTCAACTGCACCGATCCTCTACTCGGGAACCGGGAGCAAGATCATGGCCCCCGGCATGCGCATCGCTTGGCTGGTGGTGCAAGACGAAGACATTCGCGAAAAGATCGTGCTCGCCAAGCAAGGCGCTGATCTCCATAGTGGAACGTTCGCGCAGTACGTTTTTCACGAATACGTCTGCGATGGCGACGCGTTCGACGCGCACGTCCGCCGCATCGCGCAAACTTACGCGCACCGGCGCCGCGTCATGGCCGAAGCGCTCGCCGAGTTCATGCCCGAGGGCGTACGCTTTACGCGTCCCGCCGGCGGCATGTTCCTGTGGGTAACGGTGCCCGGTGTCGATACGACGGAGCTGCTAAAAATTTCGGCCGAGTCAAAAGTCGTCTTCGTGCCGGGTGTCAATTTCTATCCTGGGCGCGACGTTCACGACGGTATGCGGCTGAACTTTTCCAACGCTTCCGAAAAGAATATCCGGCTGGGTGTCGAACGGCTCGCCCACGCCATCCGAATATACGAACGTTAGAGGAATACAAGCGTGGCATCAGGCCTAGTTGTGGGCATCTTTTCCGGCACCGATCCAAAGGCGCTGGAAAGTGCACTCGTTGCACAGCAAATCGATTTGAGTAAGGTAAAGGTCGTCAGCACGAACGTGAACGACGACGACGACGACGAGGGGGACTCGCAGCTCCAGTTCGTGGACGTCATCGCGGACATGGAAGACAACTCACTCGTCGACGACATGACCCGAGGCCTGGGTGTCTGGGACGAAACGGGAACCGGAGTTCCGGGTCTCGCCGACGGCCGGCAAGCAACGCTCGACCAGTTCGAGCACCGCGACGATCCCACGCGAGCATACCTTGCCGGCTTCGCCATTCCGTCGGACGAAGTGGACAACTTCGGCGACGCGGTTGCCGAAGGCCGCTCCGTCGTGCTCTATTCGGACGCAGGCTCCGACGCGCAATCCGTCGCAGCCGCGTTCAAAGCCGCCGGGCTTCGAAACGTCCGGTCGTTCTAAGAAAGCGCGCAAGGCCGCATCGATCGCCGGCGCATGGATCGCGTTGGCAGGGTGCGGAGCGACGCGAGCCTACAGCTACACGCATCTTCCCTCGGGCTATCACTGGCGCGCCGTTTACGATCGAACCACCGATGCCGTCGTCTTTTACGGGCAAGATCCGCTCACACTCGAAACGGTCTACGTGGGTCCCGACAACAAGTTCTTCATCTACCGGCATGCCGGTCCCATCGGCCCGAAAGACCTGACGATGCATTGGGACCCGCACGATGCGCGATAACGCCCTTCGACACGGCTCATGACGACACACGTTCGGCGGGTGATGATCACTGCCGCGGGAACCGTGACCGCGCAATCCCTCATCAAGGCATTGCGCGACGACGGCCGAGTCGAGTTCATCGCGGCGGGCGATATGAGTTCGCTCTGTGCGACGCGCGCCTTCGTCGACGAATTCGTTCTCTTGCCTCGAGCCGGCGAGCCGGATTTTGCATCGCGCTGTTTGGAGGCGGCGAAGCGGCTGCGGATCGATCTGCTCGTGCCGTTGATCGTCGAGAGCGAATTTCTGCCGCTCGACGACGAGCGGACGCGGTTTGAATCGATCGGGTGCAGGCTAGTCGTGCCGCCGCGCGACATCGTCGCGCGAGCCGGCGATAAGCTCGAATTCGCGCGGTACTTACAAGGGATCGGTGTGCCCGGCCCGCTCACCGTTGCTTACGGCGCCGATACGAACGTCGAGCGATTTCCCGTCTATCTCAAGCCTCGCCGCGGCTCTGGCTCCGTCGGAACGTCGCGGATCGAAAGTCTCCACTCGCTGCGCGAAGCCGCGCGTGGACGCAGCGATCTCATCGTGCAAGAGGCGGTCGAAGGCGCGGAGTTTACGGTGGATTGTTTCGCTGCAGCGCCTGGGCGCGTCGTCGCAGCCGTTCCGCGCGAGCGGATTGCCATTAAGGCCGGCGTCTCCGTGAAAGGCCGCACGTACCGGCATCCGGTCATCGAGGGAATCGTCCGAAGCGTCGTCGAGAAAATCGGGCTGCAAGGCCCCGCTAACGTTCAAGGCATGCTGCGCGCTAACGGCAGTTTTTCAATCATCGAAATGAATCCGCGTTTCTCCGGCACCCTCGCGCTTACCACGGCGGCCGGCGTTAACTTCGCGTCGCTGCTCATCGATATGATCGAGGGCAGGCCGATAGACGATTTCCTGGGTCGTCACGAAGGTGACGTGACGATGATGCGTTACTGGAGCGAGGTCTTCGAAAAGCGCACGGGCGAAATTGTTTTAGGCACGACGCTTGAACCGCTGCGCCGCCACGATCCCCGCTTGGCGCCAAAACTCGAAGCCGAAAGCGGCACTGACGAACGGATGATAGAGCCATTCCAAACGCCGGTCGCGCACCAGACCGCCCACAGCAGCGAACGCGGGCAGAACGAAGCTAACCGCGTAAAACGGCCAAACGTAGGCTCGTAGGCGCTGGCTGCGCGGGGTCGATCGCAGCCGTCCCCAAATCGGCTGCTGCGAATCCGTCAGACGCGCGCGAAAGCGCGGCCCGAACTTACGCAACGCGTCGCCGATATCGCGCACGGTGTGGTGTTCGAGCGCGGCACGCTCCACGTAGGCGATCTCAGCACCTTGCGCCAGCAGCATCTCGACGGGCGCCACGTCATCCTCCTCGGTGCCGGGCGGCTTGCTATATGGAAGGCGCATCGTAAATCCTTGCGCGAGTGCGACGAGCGGCCGCGGACCCGACGCAAAATCGTAGACGACGTAATCGGCAGTGCGCCGCTTGACGGCGTAAGTCCGATGGTACGACGCGGGTGACGTCGCACCGCCGTAGAGAAAGTGGTTGAACGGGTCGCTGAACGCGTTGAAGTAGCGAGCCGTCCCGCCGTCCTGCCCGGTGCTGATCAAGCGTGGAAAGGCGCTCACGACCGCGGGGTCGGCAAACGGTGCCGCCATCTTCTCCAAAAACCGTTCACCGGAAAACGCATTATCCGCGGCGAGCCACATTGCGACGTCGCCGGTGGCTTTCCCTAACAGCATGCCGGCACCGGGCTCAGCGCGGCGAATGGGATTGTGAAAGACGCGCGCGCCGAAAGCCTGCGCGATGCCGACGGTCTCGTCCGTGGATCCGCCGTCCGCAACGAGCAGCTCGATACCGTCCTTCGGGTAGCGCTGCCGCGCGATCGAATCGAGAATGGCCGGGAGACGCGCCGCTTCGTTGAAGACCGGCAACATCAACGAGAATCGCAGCGGACGAGATCCCGAGCTCACACGTCGACCTTCGAACCTTCCAGTTCCGCGGAGCGCAACGCCGCTTCAATCACGCGCACGACACTGGCGCCAAACTCACCGTCGGAACGTGTCGGGGTTCCTTCGCGGATGCTTCGCGCGAAGTCCGCGACGAGCTTGCTGAGCGCTTCACGATTGTCGACCAGCGGTACGTGAAGGTCGCCCAAGCGATACGAAACCATCTGCTGCTGGAGCGTCGAGCTCGACGGATCGAGCACAACGCCTTTGTCGTAGATGTAAATTTTTTCCGTCGGCTCGACGTCGTCCCAAACGGCCATCTTGAGACTTCCGGATATCATCGTTCGCCGCACTTTGACCGGGGAGAGCCAGCTCAAGTGAACGTGCGCGAGGCAGCCGCTCGGATACCACATCGTAAGGAACGCGACGTCCGGCACCGCGGCGTGGACGCAGGCACCCAGATGCAGCGCCACCGAGTGCGGAACTTCGTCGAGCACGTAGTTGACGATCGAGATATCGTGCGGCGCCAAATCCCAGACGACGTTGCTCTGCTGAAAGAGCCCTAGGTTGACGCGCGTGGAATCGGCGTAGTAAATCTTTCCGAGCTCGCCGCTCTCGCGAAGCCCGTGCAGCTTCTCCACCGCCCCCGTATAAAGAAAGGTGTGATCTGCCATCAAGCGCACGCCGGCACGTTGCGCCCGCCCGCAGAGATCCTCGGCGTCGCGTGACGATTCCGCGAGCGGCTTCTCGACCAATACGTGCTTCCCGGCATCGATCGCGCGAACCGCGAGCGCATAATGCGTGCGCGGGGGCGTCGCGATCGCGACGGCCTCGACCGCCGGATCCGCCAGCGCCGCATCGATCGACGCGCAGCCCGCAATCGCCGGATAGAGCCGCAGCAAGCGCTCGAGCCGCGCGGCGTCTTGGTCCACGGCGTAACGAACCGACCAGTCGTCGGAGACGTAGAAGTTGCGCACCAAATTCGGACCCCAATAGCCCACGCCAACGACAGCGACGCCGAGCGGTTTGCCTTCCATTTCCGAGCCTCGAGAGGGTGAGGGACCCGCTACGCCAGGACGAGAGCCTGCACGCTCGCAAGCGCGCCGGTCACGAGATCGATTTGTTCGTCGGTGAGCTCCGGAAACATCGGCAGCGACAACAGGCGCTCGGCGCTGCGCTCGGCCCTCGGGAACGTTCCGCGCGTCAAGCCGAGGTCGGCGTATGCCGCTTGCAGATGAATCGGAATCGGGTAATGAATTCCGGTTTGGATCCCCCGTTCGCGCAACGCCGAGGCGACGCGGTCGCGATGCTCGAGTTCGATCACGTACAAATGATACACGTGGCTCTCTTCGCTTCGCCGCACCGGCGGCGTGATTCCAATTTCGCTCAAACGCGCGTCGTACGCCGCGGCGTGCCGCCGTCGCGCGGCGTTCCAATCGTCCAGGTGACGCAGCTTAACGTCGAGGACCGCGGCCTGGATCGAATCGAGCCGGCAGTTTCCGCCTTTCATGAGATGTTCGTACTTCTTGCGCTGTCCGAAGTCGCGCATCAGGCGCAGACGATCGGCGAGTGCCGTGTCGTCCGTAACGATCGCGCCGCCGTCGCCGTACGCGCCCAGATTCTTCGCCGGGTAGAAGCTAAAGCATCCGGCGTGCCCGAACGTGCCCGCGCAGCGGCCGCCGTAACGCGCACCGTGTGCCTGGGCCGCATCCTCGATGACGACGAGATCGTGGCGCCGCGCGAACTCGAGAATCGGCTCCATCGGCATTGCTTGTCCGTAGAGATGGACGGGCACGATCGCTTTCGTTGCGCGCGTCACCGCGGCATCGAGCAAATTCGGATCCATGAGATACGTGCTATCCGCTTCGACCAGCACGGGACGCGCACCGATCGCCGAAACCGCGATCGCCGACGCGATGTAGGTGTTGGCCGGAAGAATCACCTCGTCGCCGGGACCGATACCGAATGCCTCCAGCGCCAGTTGCAACGCCGCCGTTCCCGATTCGACGCCGACGCAGTTGCGCGACCCAAGATACGAAGCGAAATTCTCTTCGAAGCGCGCGACGTCCGGGCCGAGCACGAAGGTCGCTTCCTCCATGATCTGCGTCATGCGTGGAACGACTTCCGCGCGCAGCGAGCGAAACTGTGCTTTCAAATCGACGAACGGCACGAGCGTGGTCATGGTTGGCGGACGCGCTTCGTCGGCCGATTCGCAAGCGCCTTCAGTAGGGCAAGAACGCAAACGATTCCGACAATTTCCGCAAGCAGCTGCGCCGCGGCCGTAACCTGCAAGAGCACGACCGTTGCCGGCGACGAAAGAAACCAGCCGTTTACCGATGTATCGACGCGAACGTGCCGCAATGTCCGGGCCGCCGCAAATGCCGACCACGCAGCATCGTATCGTTCGTTGAAACGGAGCAGGCCCGGAGCACGCGCGTTGACGACGTACAGCCACGGCGTAACGTAGCGAAACGGCAGCGGGCGGACCGAGGGCTGCGGTTTGCGCGCCGGAATGTTCGGAGGGCTCGAGGCTTGCGCGACGAGCTCGCACAGGCCCGCGCATCGCACCGCCCCGGTCTCCGGCGGAATGCGGATCCAGTTGAACGAACCGGACGAGTTCGCAAGCGTCCTTCCATTCGCCGCGACGAGCGCTCCCCGGACGTACGCGAAGAGCCACGAGTTCGGCTCAACGCTCCAGAACGCAGCCGATTGCGTCAACGCGCCGCCAAGCTCTTGCGCGAGCGCCGGAGCTTCGGAATACGTCAGGCGCGCGTCGATCCACGCGGTGCGCGCGTCGATGGAATCGCTTGGCGGCGCGATGGCGTGAATTGTTTGGTATCCCGGCATGTCGCCGGCGAACACGTTGCATGCACCGGGCGGCGAGCCGATGTCGACGACGTCCGGCGCGCCGCATTCCGACAGCAGCGGCGTTGCACCATCCAAATGTTGGGCGGCGACCGCACCGCGCGATGCCGCCGGCACGAGCGATGTCCCCGCCAAGCCAATTCCGCCCCGGGCCTTTGACGCCAGCCACGGTCGCGGTACGATTTCCGTGACTCCGAGGAGGCGCAAGGCTTCGCCGTCGCCGGATTGTTCGTAACGCGCCAACGCCATGTCGGCGGGATAGGTCGGAAAGTATTCGTTGATCGCCGGCACGACGTGCGGATACACAAACGCATCGGAATCGGCTCCGTCGCCGGCTCCGGTCTGCAGTCGCAGCGGTTGAAACGCCGGGAACAAGGCAATGCGCGTGAACGGCGGCGCAGCAACGCTCGGATGAGGATACCGCGCAGCGCCGATCCAGAAATCGCTCGGCGGATGGAAGCCCCAAGCGATCGGCAACGTCACGCCGGTTGCAAGCGCGACGTAGCCGAGCGCGCGAACGCGTGCGGCAGCGGCACACGCCAGCAATGCGAGCAGCGCGGCGATGATGCCGGCCCCATCGTAAAGCTCGCGATAGACCCCGCTCTCGGGAATATGACGGACCGTCCACTGGTAGGGAAGCGCCAGCGGTCCGTGCACGCCGAGGATCGCGACGTAAAATAATACGGCCGCGGCGAAAGCAATCGAAGCGGGAAGGCGGCGACGCGCAGCGACGACGCCGATGAGCGCAAGCGCGAGCACGATCCAGACGGCGACCGACGCTGCGATTCCGAGACGATCGGCATAACCGGCAAAGTATCCGTTCAACCCCAAGAGCGGGATAGGCGCCACCGATTGATTCGTCTGCCACTCCGCTTCGTACGGTATGTTCAGCAGGGTCGAGCGCTCCGCAACCAACCCGACGATCGAAGGGAGCGCCACGAGGATGCCCGCCAGTGGGGGGAGCCACTTTCGCGTCGCGCATGCAAACGCGACGAGTGCGAGCATCGCTAAAATAAAGAATTGCAGCTGCGCTTGGACGAGCACGGTCCAAAGCGCAAGCCGCACCGGCGAAGCTGCACGGCCGCGAAGCATCTCTGCGAAGAGTCCGATCAGGCCGGCATAGGCGAGCACCATGACGAGGTGCCCGGCGACGACCTGATTGTAGACCCACGGATTGAAGAGCGCGAAGCAGCCGATTCCCACTCCGGCGGGCCACGCAGCTCCCCATTGCGACGCGGCGGAGGCCGCCGCACGCATGCACGCATATCCGGTGACCGCGGCGAAAAGCGCCAGCGCGACAAGCGGTCCGGCGATCCACATAACGGCGACGATCGGAATCGCGATCAAGTAGGTCGTCGGGTGCGGATTTGCGACCCCGAGTGAGTCGGAGAGCCAGCCGTTAAAGGACGTACTTGCGAACCACGGTATCGCTCTGCCGTCGATGGGCCAGGTCCAATCGTGACGGAGCGTCGGAATTCCCTTGGCGACAACGAAAGCCGCGAAGAGTAGGGCGGCTGCGAGTGCGAGCGATCGGGCGAGCAGGCTTTTTCCGGAGCCGGCTAAGATCGCAATCGGCGGCACTCCATTGCAACTCCGAATGCCGCGACGAGTGCCGCCGCATACGCCGCGATCGCAAACGGCTCGGCGTAATTCGCCGGAAGAAAGGTCGCCGGCACGATCGCCGCGATGGCGACGATCGCGGCGTAGCTCGCCGTCCGCTCGAAGACGAACGCGCGCGTCAGGCGATCGAGCAAATGAATCGTGCGCGCGTAGGTCCGCTGCACGAAAATGCCGGCTTTTGTCGGCATCAACAGTGACGCCCCGATAAAAAGCGCCGCAGCGACGGTCGCCTGAAATGCAAACGTCACAATCGTCTCGGTGGTATAACCGCCGAACAGCGCGCCGATTGCCAACGCGCAAACTGCGATTAAGACCGCACACCGCGATGCCGCTACCAATATGCCGCCTCGCATTAGCGCAGCGTAGAAGGCGGCAATTGCGCCGCTTCGCGCGAGCACTGCAAGGAAGACCAGCGCGACGCAGGCGGCGAGAAGAAAAGCTTCAGCACCCGGCTGCGAGACGAGACCCCCAACGATGCTCACCAGAGCGAGGACGACGATCGAACCGCTGAGGAACGCCGGGAACGCCGCACTAGCGATCGCGGACTCCTGCGGCTTGCCCCTTGGCAGAAAACGCCCGATCGCCAGCGCCGCCGCGGCAAAGATCGCGGCGAGATAGGCCGTTGTGGCGAAACGTTCGGCTGCCGTCCCGGAAAGCGTCGTTGCAAGAATCAAAGCGATGACGCACGTTCCGATTGCAAACCGCAGGGCGCGTTCGACCGCCCAGGCGAACGTTGCGCGGTTCAACGATCCGGCGCCACAGGCCATAGGTCCGGAGCCCATGCCAGCGTGATCATGACCAGAAGCGCGATTACCGAAATCGCCGCCGAAACCAGGTAGAACTGTTGACCGGCGAAGCTCAACGCGATTTCGCCGCCCGAGGGAAGGCTTGGAACGATCCAGCCGTTGGCGACACCGTTAACGATGACGTGCGGGAGGACGTCGCCGTTAAGCATTGCGCTCCACTCGGGATGGTACGCTTCGTTGAAGACGAGCAGGAATGGGCCGGCGCTGCTCTTTACGGTAACGCCGACCGAGGTCGAGGAGTGCCGCTGCCAGAGCACCGCAAAATCATGCGTTCGCGGAAGCGTCAACGGGTTGGCGGTCACCAGTCCGGCCTTGACCTGCTTGTCCGCGCTCATCACCGCATGGCGTCCGCGCGTCAGAAAGACCGGTGAAGCACCCACGAGCTTGCCGTCGATCTTGAACGGCAGGGAGCGCAGCGATTGCGGCTCGTGCAAATTCTCACCGGGCATCGCATGGACGTTGTAATAGAGATCGGTAAGTTTTGACTCCGCCCCACGGGAAAGGAACCAAAGGCCGACGATGCGCACCGAACTGTCGCTCCAGTCGTTCGGAAACGCGTGAAGGAAGTTGATGTCGAACGAGCCGTCGCGTGAGATCGGGAAGACCCGATAGTTGACGGTTCCGTGAGCCTCGAGCGCGACGGCTAGCGAGGCGCCGCCGCTGCCGGTATTCGAAGCCGTGCCGGCGACTTCCGGATCTCCGGTCAGCCCTTCGCGCGGATTGGCAAGGCGCACGGCCGTGAACGTGCGGTCGGATAGCGGCGGCGCCGACGCGCCGGCTGGTGCGATTTTCGTGAACGTAAGGTCGGGAGCAACCGCAGCAGCGATGACGTCCGGCCCGAGATCGAAACGCTCGCCCTGCGTCAAATGGAAATCGAAGACCACGTCGTTCCAGCCGGGGCGCAGCGAAAGCGGCAAGCTGAGTGCAGCGGGGACGGGGCCATCGAGACGGTCGACGGTGTCGTACTGTTGGTCGCCGGCTTGAGGACCGGGCACCGTAGCGTTGACCGGCGAGCCGCCGTCGACGCTCACGGTGAGCAGGTCCGAGACTTGCAGGCGGCTCACCCGCATCGTCGCGTTCGCGCGCACGGCGTTCTGCCCGGGCACGAAGACGCGTACGTGGGAGCGCCGCGCGAAGAGAAACCACGAGATCGGATCGCCGCGCTGCCACGAATAGACGCTGGGATCGTCACGATACCATTGCGGCGGCATCATCAACGCAGACGTAGCGGCAACGCCGCTTCCGCAAATATACGGCAGCGTCGAGCCCAAAAACGCGAGGAAGGTTCGCGATGCCGAGCCTTTGACGACCCGAGTTCGAACGGAGCCGTCGGGACCATACGGACCGACTGCCGCTGCGCGAACGAGATACCTCCCGGAGGCCGGCACGTTAATCGTACCCTTTCGCGCGTAGACTAGGCTCGCCGTCGCGAGATTTTTCGGCAGCGCGCGCTCGAGCGCGGTGATGCGATCCTGCCACGCGCGCAGATCGTCCACGCTAACGACGGCTACGACGAGATCCGGATCGAGATAACCGTCGGAGACGGAGTGCGAACCTGGCGTCAAAACGATGTTTCCGTATTGAGTCCACGCACCGCCCATGGTTTGAATCGAAAGGTACTTACCATCGATCTGCAGCGTTTGCGGGGCCGGACGGTCGAAGAGCAGCGACTGGTCGAGCGCAAAGATTGCATACACGCCGCCGCTGGTCACGTTGAAGCGCGTCAGCCAGGCTGCGTCTGCCGACGGGGGATGGACTCGGATACCGTGCGCCAGCGCTTCGTTGACGGCGAGGTCTCGAATTTGATCGGTCGAACCCGGGAGAATCGGCGCGAGCGACTGCATCGACGTACTGAATTCGTCCGCCGAACGTGTCGGCGGGTCGAACTGCGCGCGCCCGTTCGCCATCGCGTGTACGTCGCCGAGATAGGCGTCGGAAAACGTCGGCAGCGTGCTCATCACCGGATGGGTTACGCCATAAAACAACGGTAGCGGGTGATCGAGACGGTACGTGCGCAGCGGGCCGTCCACTCGGGACGGAGCGCCCCCGACGACGCGCTGCAGCAAATCGTGAGTCAGCGTCGTGCTGTTGAAGCGCCATTCGCCGGGCGAGCTAAAGTCGATCGCGGGTATGAAGTCGTCGCGCTCCAGAATCGTGTCGACGCCCATCGCACGGAACATATCGGCGGAGAAGCCGAGCCCTTCGCGCGTCGCGCGGTACGCACGCCTGACCCACATGTCGGTTCCTTCGGAAGGCTCGCTGCCCAACAGTCCCATGATCAGCGGCCGCTTCACCAATGAGTCCTCGATGTAGAACTGCGGGTTCCCCCAATCGAACTGCTCGAGGAATTGCGTGGGGAAGAGTGCGACACGCTGCCCCTCGTTTGAGCCGACGAGCGCGCTTTCGCGATACTCCCACGACGGAATCGGCTGCCCCGGATAGTTCATCTTATTTACGAGCACCGGCACGAAGACGAGAATCGGCAGGGCGATGACGGCCGTGCGCGCAGCCGAAACCAGCCACGCCCAACTCCGCTGCTCGGACGTCCCGAGCCTCGCGATATGCTCGCGCAGTGCGGCGATCATCGCGAAAGCGCCAAGCGCGTAGAGTCCGCTGATGCCGAATTCGACGCCCGCCACCCACTTGTAGGAGAACCGGAACATTTGGAAGCCGGGAAAGCTGCGATAAAACTGATCGTAGAGCGGTGTCGTAACCGCATCGCCGAGCGCGTCGTGATAGTACCCGACGACGATCGGCACCGAGACGATCGTGACGAGCAAGAAGAACAAGGTTGCCGGTCGCTGATTGCGACGGAAGGCGATGCCGCCGAGCGCGACGACCGGCACGAACCAGAGCAGTGCGCCAAACAGACCCTGGGCGTATGCGGCGGCCCACGGAAAGTATGCCCGTCCCGCAAATGAAACGAACGTCGCCCAGTGGCCGAGCCCGCGCAGAACGTTGGCAAAGGACGTGGCTGCATTGTGCATCGACGGCGCCTCGCTCAGCACGCCGTTGAGCCAGACGCCTCGGAAGTAATCGATGAAAGGGACAAGCCAATAGAGATTGATCGCAATCGTAGCGATGAAGGCTGCACCGATCACCGGCGCAGTACGGTTGATCGCGGCCGCAGGTTTGGGGTCGAGCGCGATCGTCACGATTACGAAAATCGCGAGTACGATGACGTTGATCGCAACCAGCGGAGGATTGATGCCGCCGCCCACGAGTACCAGCAAAGCAATGGCAAGTGCCGCGCGCCACAGATTCATCTGGCCGCGCATCGCGCGTGCCATGACGCCGACCATTGCGGGCAATGTTCCGTAGGTCAGAAGCCACACGATCTGCGCCTGCGAGTTCAGCGCGACGTACATATTGAAGAGATAGGCGATCGATCCGGCGATGCGCGAAATCTCGTCCAACCACGGCGCGACGCTGCGCAGACAGTAGTACATCGACCACATGCAGCCGAAATAGACCAAGAAAACCGCCGCATGCTGCGCGTAATCTTGCGGAATGTGGAAGACCTGCGCGAGCCCGTACACCCACGAATACGGCGTTTGATACGGAACCCAGAAACCCGTG
>DASXGO010000506.1:0-3449 GCA_036489055.1 Candidatus Cybelea sp.
CTTGCTCCAGTCGCGCGTCGAGCGTGAGTGCAACGTTGAGCGCGAGCAGTAGTGCAGTGTCGGCAGCATAGTAAGCCGTCCCTTGCATGCGCATCGTCCCGGCAACCAAGGTCTCCGCATAGCCGGGTAGCGGTCCCGTCATTGCGCCCTCGGCCTCGAAACGCACGGCGACGGCTTGCCGGCCGGCGATTGGACCGCCGGGTGCCGGATGCAAGAAGCCGTGCAGCACTGCTTGCGCGCCGAGCGGGGAGGTAGCAGCGAACGGGACGCGACCGTGCAACTCGCTCAGATCGTGCAACGTCGCGGCATCGAGCCGCACCGCGAACGGCTGATTCAAGATCGTCAAGAAATCGGGATCCTCGTCGACGCGGTCCTCGAAAGTGCCATCGGGCTTGAGCATCTGAACGAAGCGCGCCTCGCTGCTGCTGCGGCCGTCGGGACCCGTACGCGTGTAGCGCGCGTGCGCCTCAAAGCGCCAAGCATCGGCCTGCCGCGCAATCGAGAGGCGTTCCGTGCCGGCGTACGCGACACGCGAGAACGTCTGCGCCGACTCAATGCGATACGTATCCTCGCCCGAGGTATCGTACTGCAAGTCGGCATGCGCAGGTGCCGTTACCGACAATAGCGCGGCAACGACGGCAAAACCGAGATTGATTGGGGGGCTCCGTTTCTTTCCGAGAGGGTTTTACTTTACAGTATCACTCGCTGCAAGGGCGAGCATCAGGCGCTAGCCTAGAGGCTCCCCCTTACGTCCGAACCGCGGCTCGTCGGCGGGTCAAAAAGAAGCGGACGTCGGCACTCTTCTCACAGACGACGACTGCATCGGCATCGGTGTATCGCCGGCCGTTGATCTCGACGATGTAGTCGCCGGCGGCAAGGCCGGCGAGCGTCCGATGCACGCTGCGCGAGAACTTGTCGTGCGGAGCGCGTAGGCCGACGGCTTCACGAACCGCGAATTCGAGTAGGTCGGCAATCCGTAGCGGCGTTGCAAGCGCAAAGGCTCCCGAGCCGCCGAGGGCGACGGCGTGGACGTCGAGCGGAACCTTCACGCGGATCATCAAGCGGTCATTTTCTGCCGCATCGAGGACCTGCCTGCCGCCGAGGATAAATGAGAGCACGAATGTCCTTCGGGAACGTGCCTCCCGACATGCTAGTCGGCGCCGTTGAGAAACTTCTTGCGAAGATGGACGAGACGGACTTAGCCGCCGTCTACGAACGCGAGTTAGCGACGATGCCGCACGACGCGGGAGCTGCGTTCGTAGAGGCACTTTTTGAAGCGTTTCGCGACCGCGGCGAATCGTCGGAGGATGCCGCCGAAGGTGCCGGCGCCGCGCTGGACAGCATCGTGCGGCGCGAGGCCCCGGCGATTAGTGCGCTGCTGCAGTATGCGCGCACGAGTCCCGACCTGCTGAAGGAAGCTACGACGATCTTCGTCGAGCGGAGACCCGATCTCGTTGAAAGCTTGCCTGCGGTGTTGCGAAACGCCGTAGCGGAGCGACTCGGCGCTTGAGCGAGCCGCGGCGCAGGCGTCGTTCCGACGACGATTACGGCCGCGGCGGCCTGCCGCTCTTCCCACTAGTCATCGTCGTCATCTTAGCCGGCTTGCTATTAGGCGGCGGGCTCGCGCATTTTTTCGGCGGCGACAAAACGCCGAAAATGGCACCGACGTCGGTCGCTGCGTTACCGTCACCCATCGATACCGCTCCTGCGCCGCTAACGGCGGCGCGCACCGCGATGCCGCTCACAACGCCGGCGCCCACCGTGAGTCCGCGCGCAACCAAATCGCCGCGCCCGACGATGGCGCCGAGTGCGACGGTCGCGCCGAGCTTGACGCCGTCAGCGCGTCCATCGGCGAAGTCGCAAAAACCGGCACGGGTCGTGGCGGCCGCAACTGCGACGCCGAGTCCGGTTCAGACGGCCATGCCGGCGGGCGTGGCTGCGCAGCCGCCGGTACACGTCGCAACCCAGCCGCCCGCGCACAAGCTCGCGACGCCGGCTTCAACCCCGGTGGCTGGAGCGGTCGACGACAACGCATCTTCGGTCGTACGTTGGTATCTCGCCGCACTGGCGCGCGGCGACCGCACGACCGCCGCGACGTATCTTTCGCACGGCCTTCCGAGCGAGACGTTCATGAACGGCGACGCGCACATCGAGTCGATTCGCGCGACGAGCGTAGGACCGGAGCGCTACCACGTTACGGCAGACGTACTGACCTCAGGCGGTGAGTACTACGCCACCTTTACGGTCGAGCAGGGCCCCTCAGGCCTACAGATCGCCGACCATTACTGGATCAAGCCCCAGTAAAAGGCCCGATTTAGCACATCTCGTTGTCGCTTCGGGACTCGATTACCACAGTAAACTTCGGCCCTCGCTCCTAAAGCTGCATCTAAATCGGAGCCTTTTACACTTCTGCGCCGAGGCCGGTCGTGGCGCGTACTTGCAGCTGATCGAACATCGCTTCGGACTCGCGGTCGCGAGCAACCAGCGTTCCAATTAACGCGCCGAGTAAGCCCGCGGGAATTGAGACGATGCCGGGATTTTCGAGGGGAAAGAGCGCACGATCGCCCATCACGACGGGACTTAACGCGATGAGCGCGAGCGAGGTGATTAAACCGGCGAGCATCCCGGCGATTGCGCCAAGGCGTGAGAATCGCCGCCAGGAGAGCGCGAGCAGAATGACGGGAACGTTCGCGCTCGCCGCGACCGCAAACGCAAGCCCGACCAAAAATGCGACGTTGAATCCACGTAGCGCAATCGAGAGCGCGATCGCGAGCCCGCCGACCGTTAGGGCCGCCGCGCGCGCGACGAAGAGGTGTTCCGACTCCTCGCCGCGCCCGCCGCGAATGAGACTGAACCAAATGTCGTGAGCGAACGCTGAAGAGGCCGTCAGCGTCAGGCCCGCGACAACTGCTAAGATGGTCGCGAACGCAACCGCCGCTACAAACGCCGTTAGCAGCGAGCCGCCGACTTGCGAGGCAAGCAGCGGTGCCGCGAGGTTGCTGTCCGGCTTCGGGACGATGTAGCCGTTGTTCCTAAGCTGCGCGTCGAGCGCGAGCTGCTGCGCCGGGTGACGCACGATATACGTGATCGCTTGTCCCGCGTACATACGTCGTCCGATGTGCTCCTTGCCGACCAGCGTCGCGGCGCCCAGCCCCATGAAGGAGGTCGCCAGATAAAAAATTCCAACGAGGACCATCGCCCACGCGACCGAGGTGCGCGCGGCCTTTGCCGACGGTACCGTAAAAAATCGAACCAGGATATGAGGCAGCCCCGCGGTTCCAAGCACCAGCGCGAGGCCGAGCGAGATGAGATTCCACGCTCCGATCGGCCCGTGGAAGAGCAGGCCCGGCTGAAGTAAGTTTGAGGTTCCCGCGCCCGTGGAGACGGAAGCTGCCGCCGAGAAAAACGCGCCGAGCGAAAAGTTGAAGTGGCGCACGGCTAGTATCGCA
>DASXGO010000064.1:0-7358 GCA_036489055.1 Candidatus Cybelea sp.
TGTGGGGGATAGCGACTTCGCGTTTTCCAAAATGGCTCGCTTTCGTCGTCACACTCGTTGCGGCGACGTATCCTCCTTTGAGCGCTGAGGCGGTCGGCGACTTTCACGAGCTCGCGTTCGCGCCACTTCTGACGGCTACGCTGGTTTGGGCAGTTGACCGCAAGCTGTGGCGAATGGCGATTGTCGTCGCAGCGATACTCGCGACCGTGAAAGAAGATCAGTTTATCAGCTTAGCGTTTGTCGGGCTTGTGATCGGGCTCCTGATGGGACGACACGACCGGGAAATGCGACGCTGCGGCCTGTTGATCGCAACAATAGGAATTGTGACAGCGGCTTTCTATTTCGGTTTGCTCCGGCCGATGATAGACCCGCATTTCCGTTATTTCTCGTTGCACTATTACGAATGGTGGAGCTTCCCAGCGACAACGGCGGGATTTGCGAATGCTCTGTCACCTCTACGGCCTCAGTATCTCTTCGCGATACTGTTGCCCCTCGCGTTCCTTCCCTTGGGATCGCGCTACATGCTTTTTGCGCTACCAGGGCTAGCGGAGGTGCTCTTATCGCATGAAGCTGTCACGATGGGTTTGGGAACACAATACAGCGCGACCTGGAGCGGATACGTCTTATGCGCTTTTGTCGATGGCACTTCGAACGTGTTTCGGACCTCGAAAGTTGCAGTGCAGGGCGCATTAGTCTTTGCTCTGCTGGCATCTATCTGGACATCCCGATATTACAGCCCCATAAATCCGGGATTCGCATTGTATAGACCGCCAACGATGGACGATCAGATTCGGGAACGAGAGTTAGAAAGATTGCCCAGGACCGCAACGATTGGAACGGGCGGATGGATCATCGGTCACCTTGGGATGGATCCTCATGCTACGATCGCCATGAGTGACGAGGACTACTTAGTGTTCGATGCGTTTACGGACCCGAACTATTGGAAGACTATCGACGCCTTAAAAGTGGAACGACTGCTCGGGAGCGGCATATACGCGAAGGTCTTCGATGGAGCGGGGATCGTCGTGCTTGCTAAAAAGCATTGTTTGTAGATTGCATTTATCATCTAAGCTTCCGGTCTGTGATTTGGCTTCGGTGCTTAGGCGGCTGATAATGGTCGCGGTCCTCCCGGTTGCAGCTTGCGCGCGGGTAACCGCGCCGGTGTCTCCGTTGATGGCGCCTCACGCCGTGAGCACCGTGGTCGATCGAAGTTCCGTTCCGTGCACGGTAAGTTACGACGGAGTGATTTGGTATCGAATTCCGGCAGGCGATTTTCCACCGATCGATGTGCGGTTCGCAACGTGCGGCTTGAACGTTTTAGGTAGAAATCTGTCTCCGCGTCGTCCGCATTGGTCGATACCCTCCGCAGCGACGCACACTCGGTTCGTCTTTACCTCTCTAGACGAGGTGATCTCGGTGAAGGGCACGCGTAACATCGAGCGAACGGCCGCCGCGCACCGCGTGCCGGTATCGTGGATGGTGGGCGATATTCGTCACATGCGGTATGCCGCTGACTACGACGCATTTCACCGTGCCAACGGCGACGATGCCCAGGCTCAGTTCTGGGGCAACCTGCACGTCGCGATGTCCGCCAAGCTTCCGTGGTACGTCCCGAGTGTCAGCATTCTAACGGCCGGCGTAGAACGCGACGTGCGGCGCGCGCTCTCATTTGGCGAGCGTGCGTTCTGGGGCATCACCTGGAACAGTCGCGGAACCGACGGAACGTCTGACCTCGGTGCGCCATGGGGCACCTATTGTGCCGATATCCACTCTTACAAGCGGCCGCAGCCAGATGGCGCTTGCGCCTTCCTGGCCTTTGAGTGGACGGCGCGTGATCTGACGCGTGCGTACCTCAGCGGACGTGAAGCGGCGTTCTCTACCGACCCCGACGATCTGCTCAAGCGCGGTGGATTTTCTCCGAAGAGCGCTGCCACATATGCGCAAGAACTTGTCGATGCATATGCTGCAGCCGGTCAGACCCAGCCGATTGTCATGACGGTGCAGGAAGAGCCGATCGACGGCGTTATTGCGGCTAACGCGGTGGTCATGAATGCTTTGTTCGGTGAGGCCGCGCGTGACGGAATGCATCTTGAAACGCTAAGTCAGGCGTCCCGCGACGCCCGCACGTTCTCTGCTGCGCCGCGAGCGGTTGCTTTCCCGTATATAAGTGGGGGTAGGGAAGTTGGATCAGCGGTGCTTCACGGCGACACGCTGTATCCGGCGACGATCGACTATCACGACTCCCGGGTCGGCATGACGTTTCTTTCGGGGCGTTCGCTTCCGAGCCGGGTGTTCCGCTACGCAGATTATCCGGTCTCGCGTTTCAATCGCGCGCTGCCCCAAGTGCCTAGCCGGGAAATGCCGCTGCTTTTGGGCGCGAGCGTTAAGGACGGGTGGCTAGATTTCACGTTCGCAGCGCCGCGAGCACTCCGTTTTGGAGTGGCGATCTGGAGCGATCCCTCGCAACCGAAGATTAGCGGTCCCGGAAGAATCCGCGCCGGGCGCGCTGCTACCGTCTTAGTCTTTGACCTGAGGGCCGGCACGAACGACGTGCGCTACCGCTGCAGCAACTGTCGTAGCTCGACGTTTACCTATTCGCTGTAAGCAAGATCGATATCGCGATCGGCGCTTACTGGGCTTTGCGTCGCGACCACTAGATCAACGTTAAGCGCTTCGGCACCGGCTTGATCCTCCGACAACTGTGCACCCTCGGCAGCGAGCGACTCGATCTCGGCGTCGCTAAGTTTCTCATGCAGCGCCGTCATCAGGATGTCGAATGTGCGCCGGTCAGTTCCCTGTAGCTCGTAGTTGACGATGCGATAGGATGCATCGACGTACCCGCGAAGCCGCGCGCCGCGGCGTGCGTCGCCGTGCAGCGCCGCGACGATGGCGAGATGCTGCATCGCAAATGTGGCTTCTGCCACGTTCACTCCGCGTGCGAGCCGAAGTGCTTTGTGGGCGGCGATACGCGCCCCCGCGATATCGCCGAGGGCAATTCGGTACGCTCCCCCGTTCACCAGCCAGTACAGGGCAAAATGTCGATGCGACTCAGTCTCGATCGGTTTCACGAGCTCGAGCGCTCGAGCGTGTTGCCCCATTTCGGACTCGAGCTCGGCCATGTTTACGCGGATTAGCGCCTGCAGCGACTCATCGCCAAGCGTGGTCGCAAGCGCGAGCGCGTCGGCGAACAGCTGCGGCGCCTCGTCCAAACGATCGCAACCGCGTGCGACGGTTGCCGCGGTGTTCAGCGCTCGTACATGGATCGGAGTGCGAGTCAGGCCGCCTCGCCAAGCTCAACGGCGCGCTGTGCCGCCTCGATCTTGCGCGACCCAACAGTTACCACCGACAGCTTTTGCGATGCGCTAGCAACAAGGGCGGGCTGTGCGGCGGCGTCGAGCTGCGCGAGCACCGTTTCAAGCCGGCCTCTGAGTTCGGTTTGTGCGATCAGCCGATACTGACTCGAAAACCCAACGATGATGCGAGCCGCGAGCACAACCTCGTCGTGCGAGAGCGCTCCAGTCGATCGCCGAGCGCGCATTTTCGAACTCAGAATCGAACTCCGCGCGAAACTGCGACATCGGCGCGGTCCACAGCTCGCCCGCGCGATCGCCGAGATCGGCCGCCCACTGCGCGTGCCGGGGCGCCAGTGCCGCGCGTTCTCCGCTCTGCGCCAACTTCTCCAGCGCAAACGCTCGCGTCGATTCCAGTAACCCGTAGCGCGCATTCTCTGCCTCCGCCACGACGAGCGACTTGTCCCAGCCGCAGAAGAAAATCGCCAACCGCCGAAAGAGGCGTTGCTCCCGCATTTTGTCACGGACAGCGACTCCCGGCCGCCCCAAATACTATTGCTTCTGCGACCTGGCTTGGCTCGCTCTCGCGGCTGGTCGAGAAGTGCAGGCAGGGGCTGCTACTTGATGCCGGCAAACGCGGGAACGAGAAGGACTCCGAAGCCGTCGATGAGCCAGTGGAGCGCGATGCAATTGGCGATGTTCCGGCGCCAGATATACACGATCGACAGTATAGCGCTGATCGCGAAGACACCGATGAGATCTGGCTGGAATCCGTACCGAGGCGCATGCGCCAGCGTAAATAGAATCGTACCGACCAACCCCGCGATCCAGATGTTCTTCGTGAAGATCTGAAGTCGTTCGATCGCGTAGCCACGGAAGAGAATCTCTTCGCAAATACCGGCGGTAATAACGAGCGCGGCGCGCAGTCCGAATGGGGTGCTAACGACCTGGCGGAGCTGCACTCCGTTGCTTCCTGAAAGGGTTGGGCGAATTTCAGCCAAGATACCCGCCGCTGCCGCGGTAATAATCACGAGAACCGCGACGAATATCCAATCGGGTCTTTGCATCGCTTTAAAACCGATGCTCGATAGAAACGGCAGCCGTTCTCATCCGGTAACTATTGCGAACAGGACGCCAACTGAGCCCCACTCGCAAAAGAGAATCAGAAGATCCTGCTTCTGATTGCGCAGGTCCTGATTAGGCACGAGCGCCCCGAGCACGAGCGGCCAGCCGAGTGCGAAGATGAGGCCGATGATGGTCGGGAACGGGCGCCCGGCCAGGCGACCAGGGGATTGGGAAGCCATTTCGCTTCGAAATACCACGCCATACGGAGAATCCCGGTTTAAGGGGGCTGCCGGAACCCTGTCTTAACGACTCACAAGGCACTCGAACCCTTCCCCGATAGGATCGACGGTCGGTCCATCCGTTGGACTGGAAGGCGGATGTTAGTGGAGATTATAGATGGTTTAGGAAGTCCGAAGCGGCGAGCGCGTCCATTTCGCAAATGGTATTCCGTCGCTATGAAACCGGCAACGTAAATGACACGATCGCATGGTTGTTGCGATCGGCGGTCCAAAACCGCTCGCCGTTGTAGGCAACGCCGCGCGGTTTAAACGGAAACGATTGCAGCGTTTCGATCGATGACGCGGCGGCGTCGATGCCGAGCCGCTGGAGCTGACCGTCGGCCCAATCTTCGTCAACAGTCGCCAAATAGAACGCGCGGTCGACGATCGTCATACCGACAGGGCGCCTTTCGAGCTGCACTTCGCGTACCGGCGCACCGTCCTCGTTGAGTTCGATCAGCTTCTTATCCCACGCCTGTGAGAGATACAACGTCCCGTTTGCGTACGCTAGAAACGATCCGGAGAAATCTGGGCACGGGAAGCACTCAGCGAAGCCCGCGTCGGGCGTAAACGAATAAACGTACCGCCGATCGCGTTCCAAGTCGGGCTCGTCAATCGCCGGAGCGAGGACGATCCGAAAGTCCGAGCCGGTGTAGGTCACACCTAAGGATTCGTACGGCGGAGCGAATTCGCGCCGGATGTTCCACGTCTTCGAATCGAGCGAATACAGATGACCGTTCGCGGCGCTCGTCACCCAGATCGACTGACCATCCCAAGCTAGACCCTGCGGGCCTTGCACCGGCGAGGGGTATCGGACAAGATCGCTCATGCTGTTCCACTTCCCGTGCACGTTAAGGAACCCTCGCTCCTTTTGAGGGACGGCCATTCCAATACAAACGGGCTTTAGCTTTTTCTGCGCAGGAGAACTATTTCGACTAACAACGTGAGCGAACGAACAGCGGTGCGATATTGATTAGCTCAACGTAGTAAGCGCATTCAAAAAACGGTTACGGTTGAGTTGCCAGGGAGCGAGCAGCGTTCACTGAAGCCGCTATCATCCCTTGCTCGCAGCACCATCACGCGATGGTGCTGCTTTCTGTAACGAAATAGGAGAAACTCGAAAAAATGCGCTTATCATTAGCGGCTGCAAGCCTTGCCACTGCGGTGGCGCTGCTTGCAGGCTGCACCGGCTCGCCGCAGAGCTCTCTTCCGAGCGCGTCGCAAGGCGCGGCCAATAACGGCGGAGGCAACGAACTGACGGCACTCCCGAAAGTAATGAGTCGCGAGCAAGTCTCGAAGCTACACCCGAGCGTCGTTCCGAAACAGATTCTCGAAAAGGCGCTTCAGCGGCACCGCTACTCGCACATCAAGATCGATAAATCGGCGAAGCCCTCAATGGTCCTCACGGATGAGGGCGGTTATATTTTTTGGCTATCGAAGAAGGGCACGATCACGAGCTATGCGACCGATTGCTCGGGCGTCGAAGGCGGAGTGATCGATCATCAGGGACGCTTGGTCGTCGCTTGCACGAACACTTCCAGCATCAACATCTACAACAAAGGCAACACGACCGGCCCGGCCGACGTCGTGCTCAAAGACACCAGCGGCTTCTATCCGGCCGACGCGTTTGAAGACAATCAGGGCAACATCTTCGCGACAAACCTGTACGGGTTCACGTGCGGGACCTCTACGTGCAACTCCTATAACGGCAACATCGTCTGGTGGACGGCCAATAATCAGTCTGCCGGATCCTCGCCGAGCGGTACATATAGCGATCCGAACCTGTACCAGGATTACTTCGCCGACGTCGACGCCAACGGAAACGTCTATGTCGACGGCCTTTACTGCACCTTCGGGGGCGTGTACGGTTGCTACTACGGGAGCCCGGAAGTCGACACAATCACCAACATTATGGGATCGGCGCCGACGGCAACCAATGACAACGTCACGCTGAACTCCCCCGGTGGCATCAACGCGTTGGCAAACGGTCAGATCTCGGTTCTCGACCAGGGTTGCACTGCCTATAGCTGCGGCCTCGCCGCTCTCTACCTCTTCAATGCGTTGCCCGGAACGCCGGCCGCAACGCTGACCCCGCCGCAAAACTTCCGTAACTCCTGCGATCCGGTTGCCGCCGGATACAGCAAGGGCGACAAAGAGGTTCTGCTCGGCGATCCGGGCTGCCGCGCCGGCGAGCGCGGGAAGATCTCGTCGCAATCTTGGAAGAGCCTCACGAGCATCTACTTCAACATTCCAGTGGCCGGCGGATTTCTTAAATCCGATAAGTAGCGTTCGAATAATACGCTAGAAAAACCGAACGGGATCCTCTGCGGAGGGTCCCGTTCTTACTTTCAGACAACTATGGGCTGTCCCTGTCCATGTCGTTTAGCGCCGCAGATCGGCGTTCTCTAAGGGTAGATCTTTGACTAGCGGATCGACGCCAAAATGCGTGTACCAGCATTCTCTGTTGTCGCGGCACTGTCGAATTGCTGCGAACGCTTCAGGGTAGTTGTTGCGCCCAAGCTCGCCGAGCGCAAAAATTGTTGCTGGTACAAACCGTGATTCTGACGCATGCTTTAGTCGCCTGAGGTCGCTCTCAGCGCTCGCGATGTGGCCAATTCTAAACCGAGCGTAGAGCGCGTAGCCTTCCGCAAAATAGCGAGCGTTCATCTGATGGTCGATCAGCGGGTCGTATGCGGCATGGCGGACGTCGTCGAAGCTCTGGAGA
>DASXGO010000160.1:0-1779 GCA_036489055.1 Candidatus Cybelea sp.
CGGCGACGTGATGGGATTGAAGTTCGTGGCGTTCTACCCGGTCAACGCCGGCGCGGGCGTTCCCACCCACAACGCAACGATTCTCCTCTATAGGACGGATAACGGGCAGCCGATTGCGGCGATGGACGGGCGGCTCATCACCGAGATGCGCACGGCCGCCGTGTCGGCGGCGGTGACGCGATATCTGGCACCGCCGGAAAGCCGCATCTTGGCGTTACTGGGCAGCGGCGTTCAGGCTCACGCGCATTTGCAAGCGCTCCGATGCGTCCGCGAGTTGAGCGACGTTCGCGTTTGGAGCCGCACGCCCGAGCACGCCGAGCGCTTTGCGCGCGAGCACGGCGTGACCGCCGTGCCGTCTGCCGAAGATGCCGTTCGCGATGCCGACGTCATCGTGACCGCGACGGCTGCACAGGATCCGGTCCTATGCGGCGCATGGCTAAAGCGAGGCGCGCACGTCAACGCGGTGGGGTCGTGCCACCCGAAATGGCGCGAGCTCGATGACGACGCGATGCGTGCTACGATCGTCGTTGACTCGCGCGAAGCCGCCGCGAAGGAGGCCGGTGACATAATCCTGTCGCGCACGCCGATCTACGCTGAGGCCGGTGAGATTTTTTTTGGCGCGAAAAAGGCACCGGAACGATTCGCATCAACCGTCTTTAAGTCGGTCGGACTCGCATGCGAGGACATCGCCGCCGCGAAGCTCGTCGTGGAAAATACGCAGGTTTGATTCGGGCGGGGGCCGGCTTGCTCGTTAGGGAAGGCTTCGGGATGCGATCTGTAGTGTTCGGCATGGTATGTCTCGCCGGCCTAACGGCGTGCTCGGCGGCGTCGTCGCGCGGAGCCTACGGCGCAGGCGACTCGAGTTTGGCCGCGGCGAATCCCGGCGGCGGTCCGATCGTTCCATTTCTGACCAACGGCGACGCGGTGCTCCAGGCTCTTGATGCAGTCGCCGGACGTTCCGGAACGCCGCTGCGTGTGACGTCGATCTCGGCGGACCGCATGAACGGTTTGATGGTCAACGTACAGGAACCCGAGCATCACATCAACGTCGACCGGTACGTCGTTGCCGCGGACGGCTCGCTGGCCGGCCCCACGCCGGTTAAGCTGATGTCGCTGGATGGAAGGCCGATTACGGCGGCACAGGTCGATGCGCGCGCATTCGATCCCAAAACCGTCGCGTTTGCGAACCTCACGCGAACGGCGCGTGAGGCGATCGCAAAATCAGGTTATTCCGACGCGCGCGTGACCGAGTGGGATATCGAAGGTGTTGAGCCGGACGACCGCCGCTTCATCTATCTGGAATCGGCGCGCGCGCGGCCGTCCGCCGAGGTAAACCCGCAGCTCAAGATCGTGGGGATGCATTTTTGAAGCCGCTGCGCAGCGCGCTGCTGCTGGTTCTCCTGCTCGCACTTTCAATGCCCGCGCTCGCAGCCGATCCGGCCCGCGTGGACCTGTACGTCACTCCGTATTACGACTCCACCGGGCCGGTAATAAAGGTCGGCCAATACAGCTCGGGCCTGGCGTCGCCCAATGGCGACGAATTCGTCGACACGATACGGCAAATGCGGAAGCATTGGGACGAGCTGACGTTCATGGAGCTCTACGTCGCCGCGATTCAGTTGTACGATCGCGGGTATCGCAACGAAGCCACATACTGGTTCTATACGGCGCAGTACAAGGGTCGCCAATTCGCTCTGCTGGTCGATCCCAAAAAAATCGGTAGCCTCGGCGATCGTGGCTTCGAGCTCTCCCACGCGCAGGACGCGTTCTTCACGCTGG
>DASXGO010000239.1:0-3482 GCA_036489055.1 Candidatus Cybelea sp.
GCGTACTTCGACGGTGCGCCGCGTTTTTGGCGCGGTAACGTGCGTGCTGGCGCTCCTCATGGCCTACGTCGTGCTCACCGCGAGCTTGACCGGATTAAGTTACGCCGTCGCTAAAGAACGCGCGCAACGCGAGGCGCTGCAAGAGGAGACGATGCGTCTCGACGACCGGATTGCCGCGCTCCAATCGGACGACCGGCTCGCAGCGCTGGCGGCGCGCATGGGGATGCGCGAACCGCAGGCGTTCGCCGTAGTGCGGATCGAGCCGCCGCCGGTCGCGCACGCTCGGCCGCGCTTTGCGGTTCTCTCCTCGCTCGCAGGGTTCTTCGCCCCGGCCATAAGCCGCCGGCAGTAGCCACGGCGACGCGCATGCATCAGAGGACCTTTGCGCGCGTCGCGCCGATGCGTGCACGCGTCTTCTTCTATCTTTGCCTGCTCGTCGCGCTCTTTCTCGCATGGCGTCTGGTCGACGTGCAGGCCGTCAAGGGTGCGATGTACGCACGCGAAGCGCTCGCACAGCGGTCGGACACCGTCGAGGTCTTTGCGCGCCGCGGCAGCATCCTCGACCGCTTCGGAAACGTGCTCGTTCGCTCGCTGCCTTCCGAAAGCGTCTACGCGGTTCCACGCGAAATCGTCGATCCCAATGCGACCGTAACGAAGCTGCAACGCGTCTTTGGCCGCTTCACTCCGTCGACGATCGCGGCCCTGCACGACCGGCACCTTTGGTTCGTATGGATCGCGCGAAAAGTCTCGCACGAGACCGCGTCGCGAGTGCGCAGTTTCAATCTGCTCGGCATCGATCTCAAAGAAGAGGAGAGCGGTCTGCGCGTCGACACTGCGGGCCGGCTCGCATCGACGATACTCGGCTTCGTTGGAACGGATGAGAATGGCCTCGACGGCGTCGAGTACGCATACGACAACGTGCTGCGCGGCCAGTCCGGACGCATTACTCTCGAGGCCGACGAATTCGGAAGGCCGATTCCATTTGGACGCGAGCGCGTCCTTACGCCGGCGCAACCCGGACTCGACGTTTCGCTAACGATCGATCCCTATCTTCAATTCGTTGCCGAACGAGCGCTCGAACAGCAGGTCAGTGCATATCACGCGCTCGACGGTACCGCGATCGTCATGGATCCGTGGACCGGCGGAATTCTCGCGATGGCAAACTTGCCGGATTTCGATCCGAACCACTTTTGGAAGTACGCCGACGACGCGCGCCGCGACCGCGCCGTGATGGATGCCTACGAGCCCGGCTCGACGTACAAGTTGGTGACCGCGGCCGCAGCCCTCGATTCGGGCAAGGTCACGCTGGCGAGCCGGTTCCCCGCACACGATCGGCTCGAGGTAGGCGGTCAGACGATTCACAACGCGGAAGACGGGTTCATGGCGGGAACGGGCGGGAGCGAGACGCTCGAGCAGATCGTCGAATACTCGCACAACGTCGGGGCCGCCGAAGTGGGGCTTTCCATCGGCGCGAAGACCCTCTACAACATGGAACGCAAGGCCGGCTTCGGGGCCCCCAGCGGCGTAGGACTCCCGGGCGAGAACCCCGGAATCGTTCCGCCGCCTTCGCAATGGAGCGGCTCTTCGCTCGCTACGATGTCCTTTGGGCAGGGAGTTTCGGTGACGCCGTTAGCCATGGCGCGCTATTATTGCGCGATCGCCAACGGCGGCCTGTTGATGCAGCCGCGCATCGTGCGCGCCGTTTACGACGAGCAGGGGCATCTCATGCAGCGCTATGGCCGCGGGAGCGCTCGCCGCATCTTTTCAGAGCGAACCTCCACCGAGCTGCGCAAGTTCCTGCGGTCGGTCGTGCTGCGCGGCACGGGTGATCCGACGGCCCAGATCCCCGGCTACGCGACCGCCGGAAAGACCGGAACGGCCGAGATGGTGGTCGACGGCGGATACCGTTCCGGATATTATGCGGCATCGTTCATCGGGATGGTGCCATATCCGCGCGCGCGATACGTTGTCTATGTCAAAGTGGAACGGCCGCTCGGCTCGTATTACGGAAGCGTGGTCGCAGCGCCGGCGTTTGCCGAAATTGCTCGTGCCGCTATGCTTCACGCGGGAGTCCTGCCGAGCGCCGATACGGCGCACCGTGAACGCTGACCGACCCGTCGCGCTCGAACGTTTGCTAAAGCGGTTGCCGCAGGCGCGCGTCACGGGCGATCGCGCTGCGCTCGTCACGGCGATTGAAATGGATTCGCGGGCAATCGAGCCCGGCGCACTCTTCGTCGCGCTGCGCGGGACCCAGTCCAACGGACATCGCCACATCGCCGATGCACTCGCACGGGGCGCACGCGCCGTCGTCGTAGAGGAACCCATCGACGACGTGCCGGCGGGTGTTACAGCCATCCGTGTTGCCGACACGCGGCGATCGCTCTCCGCCTTGGCGGCGGCGTTCTTCGACGATCCGTCGCAGAGACTCGACGTCGCCGGCATCACGGGGACAAACGGCAAGACCACGGTCGCGCACATGGTTGCGGCGATCTGCAACGGAGCGGGAATGCCGTCCGGGATTCTCGGAACGATCGGCGCGGAGTTCGGCACGCACCGATGGAGGCTCGATAATACGACGCCGCTTCCTCCGGTGCTGCACCGGGTGCTTGCCGAAATGTACCGGTACGGCGCTAAGACGGTCGCGATGGAGGTGAGCTCGCACGCACTAGCGCTCGATCGGGTCGAAGACGTGCGATTTCGCGTTGCGGCGCTCACGAACGTGGCTCGCGACCACCTGGATTTCCACGAAACGCTCGAGGCGTACGCGGACGCGAAGCGGCGGCTCTTTTCGCTAGCTCCCGCCTGCGTGCTCAATCTCGACGATCCGTACGGAGCGCGATGGGCCGACGAACTCAAGGGCGAGGGGCGGGCCGTCGTCACGTACGGCGCGCGTGACGATGCGATGCTCGTTCCGGCAAAGATCGTCTCCGAACCCGATCGTACGCTCTTCACGCTGGACGGACGGCGATTCGAATTGCGTCTACCGGGCCGGTTCAATGTTTGGAATGCGCTCGCGTCGATCGCCATCGGACGCGTGCTCGGCGTCGACGATGCGATCGCTGCAAGCGCACTCGAGGGAGTGGAGCGGGTTGCCGGGCGGATGGAACGGTTCGCCGCCGGCGGCGTTGCCGTTGTCGTCGATTACGCGCATACACCCGATGCGCTGGAAAACGCGCTGCGCTCGCTGCGCGAAACGGCGCCCGGCGCGCTGACCGTCGTCTTCGGTTGCGGCGGCGACCGCGACCGAGGAAAGCGGCCGCAGATGGGCGCGATCGCTTCGGCGCTTGCCGATCGCGTGTACGTTACCAGCGATAATCCGCGCAGCGAAGACCCTCAGCTCATCATCGACGACATCGTGTCGGGCGTGCAAGGCCACAACTACGTCGTCGAAGTGGACCGCCGGCGCGCGATCGAACGCGCGATTGCGCAAGCCCGCTGCGGCGACGTCGTGCTCGTTGCCGGGAAGGGTCACGAGACGTATC